>NZ_CAWUDN010000063.1:0-46317 GCF_963920915.1 Nostoc sp. PCC 9305 | reverse complement strand
ATTAGATTCTTCTGATTCCTTGCGTCAAGCCTGATTGAGATGCTCTTACCCTGACCTGGAAAGGTGGGGTAAAAATATGTGTTTGCGATAGTGAAGCAATCCAAGTTGAACTTCACGCCTTGGCAATCGAGAATTCAGCTAGTCAGATAATAGCAATATTTTTTATTTTCATCGACCTTACTGAGCACAAGCAACTAGAAGCAGCATTAAAACCAATTGAAGAATTTTCCAAGTTAGCATTGAAAGCCGCTGGCATGAGTATCTGGCAGTGGAATCTAAAAACTAGGGAAATAGTCTCCGTTGGTAACTTGAAAAATATTTTTGGCTTAAATCCAGAAACTTTTTGCGGGAACTTTGATACTTTACTTGACTACATTCATCCAGACGACTATCAAAAGTTAACCTCTGTAGTTAACTATGCCTGCGATGAGCACGTGGACTACAATATTGAATTCCGCTTGTTGAGTGGCGGAAGCATCCTCTGGCTTTTAGCTTCCAGCCACTTCCTGTATGATGAAACAGGTCAAGCTACACAGATGTTGGGAATAGTTCAAGACATTACAGAACGAAAAAAATCCGAAGAGTTATTCAGAGAAAGAGAAGCAACTAACCCTGAGGGGCAGGGCAAACGCATCTAAATATTGACAAGCCTGAATCAGGGTAAAATACAGCAAGACTCAAACTAAATAAAGCTTTGAGGAAATTCGACCTCACTGATTATGAAAATGAGAATCATTACAAGGGGGGAGTTAGATCCCACATTCCGCACCCCAAGTGTCACAAACGGAAATTACTGAGAGAAAAAAGGCAAATAAGAATAAAAACAGACATATCTAGAAAAAAATACATAAGAGCCGTGATCAATCAGCAAAAATGGCATCAAAACCTATTGTCAATAAGCAGCAATAAGAACTGATGGCAAATAGATTCGGATTAGATAAATAAAAGAAGATATTAAAGACTGAATTCATAAATTAAAATAATGAATTGAAGTAGCAAAACTAGATTTTTGACATAGTAAATTAGAGCTATGAATCAAAACGATGAGCTTCAGGTAACGTCTATATTAAATTAACAAAGATAAAAATTATCTGATTAATTGATAATAACGGAGACAATCATCTGGTAAAAGATTCAGGATGAAATCCCTATCTTGAGTCCAATTAGAGACGTGTTTTTCATTGTTAAATTCAACTAAATGAATACACTGAAAGCGTTGAAATATCCAACGTAAAGTAGGGCGGTTAGTTGCTTTACCTAATTGGTTTTTAATCGTTGATTTAGACTCTGTGAGTGCGGCTCTGATTTGACGTTGAGCCAATGTATAGACCAGCAAACATAAACCCATAATCATTGCTAACGACTCTATTCTCTCAGTGCTTTTGAGGAAAATACTATCGGCAAAAAATAATGGGTCTTTCAGAAAACCAAATCCCCTCTCACAGGACTGCTGGGCTTTATATTCACTCAGGATTAAATCGTCATCTAGCTGCTTTGAATCTAAAACATTTGTGGCAATAATGAAACGCCCTGCACTCAGAATTTCTGTATTAATTTTACTTTCATTTTTGCATACTGTAGCCGAAACTCGGTAAGCTATTCCTGCTTGATTATCTTTTTTATTAGATATAATCTCCGTAACTTTACTCTCCTGAATTTGGTGATATTTAAATTGTTTTGATAGTTTTGATAATGCTTTGATAGCATCAGCTTCACAAGCAAATTTATCTTGTGATAACTTTTTCAACTCAAGAAGTGCTTTTGATTCTGCCTTGATAATTTTTTGTGAGAGTTTACCCAGGTCTGATTCTCTTCTATCTTGGCTTTGTACTACCAACCATCTTTGTTCTACTTCTGCATAAGTGACTGTTTTTGAAACAAATCTGTATCCTGGCAAATTACTATTAATAAATTCCGATTCTGGTAATGTTGATATTAATGATTGTGCTGATTTAATACTTAATGGCACTCGAGATAACCAGCGTAGATCTGACATCAATTTCAGATTTAATTCTGTATATAAAGCGCAGTCTGCAACTATGAGACTATTAACTTCTATTTGTTTTTGATACTCAACTGCTATTTGACCAAAGCATGATGAGTCGGACTGGTTTCCTGATGCCAATTTCAAAAATATTGGTATGTCCCCATCTCCTGAACATATTAGTTCTATAATGAATTGTTTTAAATCTGGTCTATGGTCTCTTGAATAACCGTAGGTTATGGTAATTTCTTTGGGTGATTTTACTACTAATTCTTCTGACTCTTGGGTATTGACTGTTTGTTGCTCTTCAAATATTACTTCTGGTAAGTTGGTATTGTATTGCCCATGTACGTGCATTGATGATGAATCTAAATGTGATGATAACAGGGATATGCAAAGTATATTAGTTGCTAGCTTAAACAAACTTAAAGCTTGAACTTACTACTTATTCCTTTCTTTCTTCTGCCTTCTGCCCTCTGCCCTCTGCCTTAAGGCGCGTAACTTTTCATCATCACCAAAAGTTGCCAAGAACCGGTTCCATCAGTTCGTTTTACTCTTCAAGTAATGATAACAATTCTCATAATGAGAATTGCTGGGCTCTTATTGTTTTACTATAAATTGCCACATTCTTTAGCCTGTAGCTATTTCAGAGTATTTTGTCTCCCCTCAAGCTGGCTGTCACTCTCACATACCCTTCTCTTGCTGGCAGTCCCTAAGTCTTTGACCCGCTCCCATTGGTCATGCCGTAGCGTATAACGTCGAGTCATTGTTTCTCTATTTGGTTTATCCCAAGCATCACTGATTCCAGTTTACCTAATTGATGACACGCCCTAGTCCTCAACAATCTCAAGAAAATCAATCTCCTGGCTTTGAGCTTGTTCCTCAATCTAATGCCACGGAGTGTGTTTATTGAAAGTTAAGATGAAATATGCTTACAATATTTAGTCTAGAGTATAAATGTAAATTCTCTTGTCTCTAACTTTAAAACAAAAATAGTTTTAACCGAAGTTGGCTACTACAATAATGTTACATATTGACTCTATTTTTTAGTGAAATAGACTAATAACCACTACCCAATGTCCAATTCTCAAAACTCATCGAATCCTAAAAAACTAGCAAAACTAGCAAAGCAACTTGATTCAAAACAAAAATTACTTTTGCTCAAAGAATTAGCTGGTATGTTAAACCCTATGTTGCTTGAAGCTATGAAGATTGAGGCTGAACAGGCATTGATACTTTGCAAACTGGATGGAACAGAAGAACTTGATGAGCTAGATGAGCGACTAGCCAGACATTTTGAAGTTAAAAAAATCAAGCACAAATATTACGCATATCTACGATGGCGAGAAGATGGACACCACAAATCTGAGTATTTAGGACCAATGCCTTTTCTACCAGGTCATACTTATACACTGGTGCATAAAAAAGATGGCAGCAAAAAGACTTTAACGCCACTTAGCTTAGAAATAGAGGATGACCAAATTTACCTCAAGGTTGAAATTTTAAATCCTATTCAAACTATTAGAAGCTATCTCTATCCAGAGTGCTTAAAGACTATATTCAGCAAAAAAGAGTGGACCATTGAGAAGGTAGCTTTTCCTGAGAGCGAAAAGGAAAAAACCGAATACTAAGAGGGTGTTTGAAAAGTCAGAGAAAGCTCCAGTAGTCGGCTCTCGTCCGCTTGCGGATGGCGGAAAACTTATCTATCTGGATGCCTAAGCCAGGAAGTCACCCCCCTGACTCGGCTACAAAACCGTGGATGAAACGTTAATTTCACACGGCTCCTTAGTGATTTGGTGCTTGTCAAGCACACCTATAAATTCAGTAGATCACAAACTTTTTCCCGAAGGGCAATGGCTTGGAAGTTTTGTAGTCAATGATACTTTTTATCAGTTGCTGTTTAAGCAAGTAGGTAGGTCATTGATAAGAATCCCTTACCCCTCTTCTGTCACTTTCCGGAATAAGCAAGTAGTGAATAAGTTAAATTATCCAGAAGTATAACCAGGTTTAAATTGATTCATTGCAGCAATTAAATGATTAAATCCTAGCAATAAATGTGAATTAGGGAAAATATGTATCCAGGGATAAATTAACCAAAATAGTAAGAGTGGTTGGGCAATGAGACGCAGATTATTTAGAGTATTTTTCCATCCGCATTCATGGTGACATTGCGGATGATTAGAAAAATCAACATCACTATTTTCTTCTGCCTCAGTCTCAATTTGACGAGATTGATTTAAGCCTAAGAAGGCTGGAGAATCTAAACTAATCATCGTGTAAACACAAAAAATAATTTCCCACCACCTCTCAATATGTTGGAAATTGGTGAAACGGTAATCTGTCCAGCCTAGTTCCTGTTTACACTGTCGAAAACCATATTCTACCCAGGTTCTTAATCCATATAAGTCGCCTAAAGTTTTCTTGAGATTACCTTGAAGATTTGTCATCACAAAAGAAGTAGAATTTTCTGGCATGGTTTCTGGATCAGTAGTTATTTCCCAGTAAGTTATGGCTCTTTTTTTACCATAAATTATTTCCCTAATGTATCAGGTTTCTGATTTTTGATTGCTAAATGTTCTTTCACATTTACACCACTTATTCGCCCTAACACTTTGTGCTGCTGGCAACCAGACTCCATGATTACTTCTAATTGATACAACATAATCTAATTTATATTCAGCTAGTTTTCTCATAAATTGGCTACTTTCACCATATAAACTATCTGCCAGTACCAGTTCAATATTAAAACCGGATTCAATTAATTCTGTAATAATGTCTGACGCTAACTCTATTTTAGTTTTATATTTATCCTCCTCTTTTAGCGTTCCTTTTGGTTTGAATATTTTTACACTGAAGGGAAAAGTTATATTAGAGTAAACTCCATACGCATTTACTGAAACTATTCCATTATCGACTTTTCCCACACTTACTAGATATTGTCTAGCTACATAATCAGTCTTTTTACCCTTTTTACTATCTCCTGTTTCATCTATTACTACTGTTATTGCATTTCCATTTAAGACTTTCTTAAGCCTCCTTAATCTTCGTTGTTTTAATTTATTTACTGACCAATCTGAATTCGCTAGAAAATGGTGTAATGACTGTGCTGAGTTTATACTTACTACTTTAGCTATCTCTGGTAATGATTTTCTTTTGATTGGCGAGATTATTCCTAAGTGCAAATATTTGAAACACTCATAATTTATCACTTCTTTAAATATATCTTGATAAGTAGGTAGGCGAAAAAATTTATAACTATGTAACAAAAACTTAAGTATAGGTATTAAAGTTAAATTTTACACGTTGCGTACTATAGTTTCCTTTTTCTCCCCTAGCTGTAACACCATCAATGACCGCGTAAGCAAGGTCTAACTCATCATCAAATATTTGCCCAGATAGCTCATCTTTTTTTAGGTGTTGCCACTCCAATTCAATTGGATTCATTTCGGAGCAATATTTTGGTAAAAAGAAAATGTACAAACCCATGTACTCCCACTTTTTCCATAACTGCTGAACTTCCTTGCATCTATGTATGGGACTGTTGTCTTGTACTATTACTTGTTCTCAGATTTAGTAAAGTTTTGTTTTGCTCACGAGTCAAAAATACTCTTAGACGAACACCCATACTTTAAGTTTCCTCGGTAGATACATTCTCCGTATTTATTTATCCTACTAAAAGGGGTTTAAAACCCAGCCCTTTCAACGCGAACAGATGAACTACTAAGGCAAAGGCTAAAACCCGCTCCCAATATAGGTTATCAATGATGAATTCAAGGTATCCTTGGCAATATCAGTACCAGGGTGCTTAAAAATGCTGTCCTCCATCTTTGAGCAATTTGTAAAAGAAAGTCCAGTAAGCGTGATGGCACAAGCATTAATGTCACATATATTTGCATCTGAGCGGATGGATGGGTTATTTAGAAGACATGCTCAGGTGCAGTACCAACAAGATTTGCTATTTTCAAGTCTTGTAGATTTGATGAGCTTGGTGGTATGTGGAATGCAGAAATCAGTTCATGCAGCTTATAAAGCGAGGGCAGCGAATTTAAGTGTAAGTACAACAGCATTGTATAACAAGCTTTGTGGTGTTGAGTTGAGGGTAAGTCAAGCATTAGTAAGAGAAACAGCACAAGACTTAGTTGAATTAGTGAAATTAGTAGGTGGAGAGCAAGCAAGTATATTGCCAGGGTATTGCATGAAAGTAGTAGATGGGACTTGTTTGAAAGCAGAAATGTTGAATGCTGATACAAAACTTTACATAAATAGTTATACTAACTCTAAAAAGCCTAAATTAGTCAACATAACATCATCTCCTCAAACCAATGAACATAGCTGATTTTCTGACACATACAAGATTGAAGATAGCGGAATTTATCTAATAGTGTATGTCCCCATTGTGCCGGAATAGATAAAATCTGTAAAATCAGATAAGCTATCAAACTAACGTAAATTTGTATGGTAATACCATTGACGTTTTTGGTAATTAATTTGTCAAGTTTTAAGTGCATCTTTAAAAACTTCCACAAGAGTTCAACTCCCCAACGTAATCGATAAATATCCCTAATTTCATCATCATGAACAGCTGCATCTCCCGACTCTGGTAAATTAGTCACCTTAGCGTTATTCAGTTTTAGTTTCTAAATCACAAAAATTAATGACTCTATAGGCTTGAGCATTATCAGATGCACCTACTTTGACTAATCCACTTGCATCCTCAAATTCTAATTTCCAATTGTTTTTAATCCGCAAAACAAAGTATTTGTTTTCTTGCACTAATTCTTGGATAAATTTTAATCCCGCAAAGCCTCTATCCATTACCCCAACAGCATTAGTTGGTAGACTAGACATCATCTTTGAACCAAATTTATAATCATGATCATGTCCAAAATTGATGAAGTTATCTTCTGGCCTGCCGGTAGCTAAATTCAAATAACTAAAAAGTTTGACTTGATGATGACCCAAAACCCATAACAATTTACTTGTCAGGGTAATAATTGTTGAATCAATAGGACAAATAGCATATTTGTTGTGTAATTTTTTATGAATTTTCTTCTGTACTAACTCATTCAATTTTTGATAAATTTCTTGAAATGGTTTTTGTGCGCGATGAGAACTGGCTTTGGAAAAGGTCGAAATATCTACTTCAAATCCGGTGTTATTTAATCTTTGAAATAAATCTCGCATACTTGTTAAACTGTTATCCAGAGCATACGATAGCCAGCACTCAAAGAATAGACGACTATTTAATACTGGATAATCGTTTTTTGGCAGGCTTTTCAGGATATCTTTGACAATTTTGGGAAATGAATTTATAATCACAATCAAACTAAAATATTTTAAGCCTTCGCCCAAAATTACCATATTTTGGGTTATTTTTATCGGATTTTTCTTAACATTCAACACTTTTGCATATATGGCAATTATTTCGTTTAGCATATAGCCCTCCTAATTTTCTTCTTGGAGGGCATTTTATTGCTTAATCGGAGCAATGCTATCGCTCGTAAGAGTAACTAGCAACTTGGGTTATTATTTTTCATAAGCGCGTAGGTATTCCCTGTTTTGATGTGAGATATCAAAACCTTTACTCCAAAGGGAATCCTACCTTTTTTTTTGGATAAAAAAACGAGTTATCTTTAGAATCAACAAAGTGTTCTAAGTATTATTACTTTCTCCCCCCTCTGTAATGATTATCATTATTGAATAAATATTGTTTCTTGATTCTTTTGGGATAATTTATTCTTTGGAAGTCCCTGACTTTCTCTAGCAAACTTTGCCCCTCTAGAAAAAATTACCTAAGTATGCAACTTTATGTATGGGGTTAAACGTGGATATAGTTATGCTATTGGCACTCTACCTCATGATGGTTTAAAGATGAAATTTTAGCGTTTTGTTTGACCAACTACAACCTATGAAACTTGGACTTTTCACTCCCTCTGCCAGCGGACACCTTAACCCTGCCCTAGCGCTCGCTAAAGAATTGACCCGTCGCGGTCATGAAGTGAGGCTCTTCTGTGTTCCAGAAGCTCAGCAAGCTGCCGAACTTTCAGGCTGCATATTTGTTGCCCTCCAGTCGGCCAGGCTTCCCAGTGGCGCATCTGCCTCCGACCGCCAAGTACTCGCTGGCAAATCCGGTCCAGGAGCCGTTTTTTCCATCATCAGGCTGTTGACCGACTTAACTGAGCGGTACCTGCAGGAGGTAGACCAGGTTCTGAGGGAACACTGCGATTTAGATGGTCTTCTCATCGATATCGTCTCCCCAGAACTGTTCTTGGTAGCTGAGAAATATAGGCTTCCCTATATTGCCTTTTCCTCCACCCTCCCTATTAGGCTAACGAGCGCCGTGCCTCCGGCTATCTTTAGCTGGGAGCATCGAGCAGATTTGTTTGGTCGATTGCGTAACTGCGTTGGCTGGCAGATGCTCTTCCCAGTTTTGCGTCCGGCCCATTCCTTGGAGAACCAGTTCGCTGACAGGTGGGGACTACCACGGTCAGCAAGACCGCTTGATCCACGACGTTCGCGCGCTTACTTGACCACCTGCCCACCGGACTTCGATTTTCCTCAGCCGGATGCAGCACGCTACACGTACTGCGGGCCGTTCGTTGACCCACAGACGCGGCTGAATATCCCGTTCAATTGGACCAAAGTGCCATCCAACCAGCCACTTGTCTATGTCTCCCTCGGAACGGAGTTTAACAACCAAAAAGATATCTACCGAGTCATCCTGAAAGCGGTGCAAGGTATGGAAGTAACGCTAGTCGTATCTGTGGGCCAAGACATTGCAAACGAGGAAATAGCTTGCCTCCAGCAACTGCATCCCGATGCCGTGATTGTACGCTCGGCCCCTCAACTGGAAATGCTCCAGCGTGCCAAGACGTTCATCACTCATGCCGGGATGAACTCGACGCTTGAGGCCCTTATGTATGGTGTACCGACAGTGGCCATCCCGATAACTGCCGACCAGCCGGGCATCGCTGCTCGCATTCATCGCGCTGCGGTAGGAGAAGTGATTACGCCCAAGCAACTCACCTTAAAGAAGCTGCGAGAGACGCTTACGCTTGTACCGAATAACCTCTCGTATCGGTTGAACCTAAAAAAGTTTCAGGATTGGATTGCCGCTCACCCAGGTGTAGTTGTGGCTGCAGACGAAATTGAAAAGGTTCTCACCCTTCCCAATACTTTGTAGTAAGCAAAGCTGTGTTTCAATATTCAGGGTAAGTTTGCGATTAAAAGCTTGGACTACTGCGACGTGCGTTCTTTAAGACTAGTGCAATTTTAGCTGCGGCTGTGGAAGCGGTTAGAGAAAAAGATCAAGGAACACTAAAACAATTGTTGATGACTCCAGTTGCATCAACTTCCATTCTGATTTCTAAAATTGTGCCGATTTCCGCTTTACTCACAGGAACATTGCTGATTTGTTTCATCGTTGCTTACTGGGTTTTTGCATTACCTTTAAACAAATTAAGCGTTATTTATGATTTGCTCGGCTTTTCTGAAGTTTTCCTATAATTTTACTCGCAATATTGACAAAATTTCTCTAACTGGTGCTTTATCTGCTTCTAGCTTCTCTATTCTCTCTAATAGTCGTTTTGGAATATACTTGCACTTTTTAACTAGGCGATCGCCATCCTTCCAAAACTCATAGTGATACCAAGCTTGGGGATAATCTTTGCCGTGAAGGGTAATGGTTTTCCACTGAATGGAGCCACTACCTAATCCTTTGTGTCGTCTACTTTTACTAGGGTTATTTTTACTGGGGGGTATCTCTGACTGTTCAACATCGTTACTAGGGCTATTTTCGATATCCCCCAGTAATGTGTTTTTACTAGGGCTAGGCACAACACCCAGTAATGTCAAAATTTCTCTAATTGGGCGTTTCTTGAACTCTGCTTCTTGAATAACCCCCAGTAAATGCTTGGGAATGTACTTGGTCTTTTTTCTACCTTTTTCTTGCCAATGATAATAAGCCTGGGGATAGTCCTCTCCACCCCTAGTAATGGTGCGCCAATGAATAGTGCCGTTACCCTCACCCCAATTTCTGCGCTTTTTACTAGGGCTATCTTTACTAAGGGATATCTCTATTTGTCCAAGCTTTTTACTAGGGTTGTCTTTACTAGGGGATATCTCTTGTTCAGAGTTTTTACTAGGGCTATTATCAATACCCCCCAGTAAAAACTCCGACGCAGGAGGGGGATGATTTTGACAGCAGTTTGAGGACTCAGATATTTCCGGAGCGCAAATTCTGTATAATTCCATAAGACTTGTCAAAAAACACCGTTGCTGTACCTGTTTCACCGTGCCGTGCTTTAGCCATGATTAGCTCTAATATTCCTGGGTCTGTAGTGTCTGGGTTGTAGTACTCATCCCGGTAAGCAAGAATAATATTGTCTGCCACCATTTCTAAAATTCCCGATTGGCTGAGGTCGCTCATCATTGGGCGCTTATTCTGTCTGCCCTCAACTCCTCTAGAGATTTGCGACAGTGCTAGCACAGGTACATCTAGTTCCCCTGCCATTTTGTAAAGCCCCCTGGCTACATCTCCTAGTTCATAGCTACGGTTCCCTCCAGAGTCCTCTGCCATCATTTGTAGGTAATCAACTACAACCAACCCCAGTTTTCCTTCTTTGACCTTAATTTGACGGCATTCTGACGCAATTTGTGAAACGGTGATGCCCCTTGAGTCATTCATGTACAGGGGTAATTCTGAAGCAACACCGACGATTTTGGCAATGCTTGTAAATTCCCAGTCTGCTAGGGGTTTATTACCTGAGCGATGTCTGCGGATGCGATCGCTTTTTAGTGGCGTTAACTCTAAATGCTTATAGGCGTTGCTAACACTAATTAAACTCCACAGCCTGTACTCCAATTGTTTCTTTGTCATCTCTAAGGAGAAGATGACCACAGGTAGCTCATGGAACAGTATCATTTGGAAAGCCAAAAACAAGGCTATCTGGGACTTTCCCATTGATGGCCTACCCGCAACTATGGTGAGTGTGCCGCTTTCAAATCCCACCATCAAATTATCGAGTTCATGAAGTCCTGTAGGGTAAATGGGGTTTCCTGAATTTAAATCCTCGTAAGCAGCAACATTAATCGTGCTGTTATGTTCAGTGTTTGAAGATAGGGTTTGATTAGATAATTGGAAAATTTTCTGTTCTGATTGGTCAAGGATTTGTGGTAACTCAGTTTCTGTCTCATAACCCAGATGTACAATTTCATTTCCAGCCTTGATTAACTGCCTACGCGCGAATTTGTCCATCACCAACTCGGCTAAAGTGTCAATGTTGACAGCTGACACTGTGCGGTCTACCAGAGTTGCTAATTTATTTCTCCCGCCGATACGGACTAGTAAATCGTGGTCAGTAAGCCAAGCTGTAACTGTGAGTAAATCAGTGGGTTTACCAGAGCAATGAAGGCGCTGCACGGCTTGATAGATATCTTTATGGGCGCTAATGTAAAAGGCTTCGGGAATTAAGCGATCGCTCACCCTATCGATTGCTTCTGGATCAAGCATGATACCGCCTAAAATTGCCTCTTCCGCTTCGATGTTTTGGGGTGGTAGTTTATCAATCACGTCGCACCTCCAGTATTCTCAGCGAGATTTTGGCTTTGCGACTCTTCCCAAGCTCTTTGAGCCTGTTGCTGCCGTTCTTCAAGTTCACGACGGAATTCGTCTCGAGCATTTTTTGTTTCAGTTTTTTTGGCTTGTACCTGTTTTGAAGCCAGATATTTTTCGTAATAAACTTCCCAGCGATTCCTTCCGGCTTTGTTCTTGTGAGCTAACCAAGCCTCAATATCATTCACCGGCTGGCTAAGATTTTTGGTTTTTTCCTCACAAAATGCTAGAAAATTCGCTCGCTCGTCTTCTGAGAGAGTCTTTATAAAGTCTAAATAATTCTTATTGATCTTAGGGTTTTGAAATTCTCTCTCCACAAGGCTTTTAGCCTCTGCATGGTGCGTGGCGATCGCGCATGGTGCGTCATGATCCATCGTGGTGTGTGGTGATCCAGCGTGGTGCGTGGCGATCGCGCTCGGTACGTCATCACACCTTGGGTACGTCATTACACCATCGGTGTCTTCACACACCATCGGTGCATCATCACACCTTGGGTGCATCATCACACCATCGGTGTCTTCAATAAATTCGGGTGTGTCATTGCACCATAATCCCTTTGGCTTCACCTTGGTTCTGACTTGCAATAGCTCTAGATCAATGAATCCCTTTGCGTCTAATTCCTTAAGAGCGCGGCTTACAGTTTGCCTATGGACTATCCGCTCTGGTGCTGACAGATGACGAGCTACCTCAGCGGCATTGATGTCAATCCCTTGGTTATAAGGGTCAATGGTTCGGATGTAGTACAGGACATCCCTCTGTGCTGGTGTGAGTTCACGGCAGGCTTTCAGCCATTCTTCATGCTTAAGTGGATAGAAACGTCCCTGAATTTTTGAATTTGGTTGTGTCACAATTTTGCTAATACAAATGAAAAGACAAAATTTCACCTCGATCCGTTGGGATAGAGAGTAATTTTTTAGGTGTCCATCATTAACACTTAGTCAACGAATTTTTATATTCAATCGCGACAAGGTATTTATTTGATGGCTATGCTAGTAATCTGAAGATTAAAGATATGTCTGGGAAAAAGCACTCCTAGCAAGAGTTTGGTAAGATTAGGCTATACATCATCGTTGTCGTTTAATCAAACATCAAATAGTATAACCGTTAAACTTAAGTATAATTAGCAAAGCAATGCAAAGTTTTGTATCAGAAAAAACACAAAGTTATCAGCAGTTATTCGATGAGATGATGAATCGCTTCAATTTGGAAGCGAAGAAGACTGCTGAACAGGCTAAAGTGTCAGAAGTAATGTTATCCCGCTTTCGTCGCGGGAAGGCGGATCTAGGAGCATCAAAACTAATAGCGCTACTTTTGGCTATTCCGGTAGAAGCTAGGGTGTGGTATTTATCTGAGTTATTTGGTCAGAGGCCAGGAATTAGCCTGCGATCGCTAATTGCTGAAGCACCTCCAGAAGAACAAGCTGAAGTTTTACGACTAATTGCTGATATTTTTGTGAATAACAGCCGTGAGGCTACAGAACCAGTGCAGTTGCTTAAAGCTTTATAACTCACCGTTCGCAATAGAATTTAACTAAGAGAACTCCCCAAAAAAAATGATTTAATAGCTATGCCGATTTAGCAAAAATTTCCACAAACCATTTTTTGAGATGAGGAAGACGGTGAATTTGTGTTTCAACTTCCGCCATCGCTTCGGTTGTAAGTTTAACTCCTGTTGAGTAAACTTTATTTACCAATGTCACAACTGGATTGTTCCCCTTAAATGTGAGAGTTTTGGCAAAATTCAGTACTGTCTCAACAGTGTCGAGTAAACTGCCATTCCAATGCTTTTCTAACCAGCCAAAGCAGCGTTCAACAGGATTATATTTGCTGTGATAAGGTGGATAATAAGCAAGTTGCAAGTCAAGTTCAGATGAGATAGCAAAGTCTACAATGCGCTTCATAAACTGGGTGCGACGAGAATGATTTTCTGGGCCATTATCCTGATTAATCACCAGTTTTTGAATGTGAGCAAATCGATGCTTGACGCTTTGCCACCAGCTTTCAAGTAAGTCAACTATGCAATCAGCAGTCAATTTGCCAGAAACGAAGAATAAAAATAACTCGTTGTACTCAGGTAAAAAAATCCCATAGGGAATCAGAGTTGTTTCTGGAGCAAAGTCATGGTCTAGGGAGATTGTGGGTACGCGAGTTTTACCCTTGCGGTCAAACTCTCCGACTTTAACCGCAACCTTAGCGTCAACTTCCGATCCGTAGGGTATTTGGGTCATTATCAGCTTCAGTATTAATTTGCTCGACTTGTTCAAATATGGCCTCTGTTTGCGGAATCTTTTTGACTGGCTTGGCTTTGATAACTCGTTTTAAGCAATAACCTAAGTCATTCAATCGCCGCCGAATTGTCTCTTTTGATGGCAGTTGTTCGTCACTGTAACCAAATTGTTCTATCAGTTGCCGACGTATTCTCTTGTCGGATGCACGGATTCAGGAAGTACAGTAAAAAAATCAAGGAAGATCCGGATCTTCCTCACGGCGGCACAAAGGCAGATTCTTAAATCTTGGTTTGGTGTGTCTAGATTTGTCTATAACACTACTGTTAAATCGCTGCAAGATTCTAGCATCAAGGCTAACTGGAAAGCGATTAAGACTGACATATTGAATGGACTACCAGAATGGAGTAAATCAGTCCCTTATCAAATTAAATCAATCGCCATCAAAGATGCCTGTAAAGCTGTTAGTAACGCCAAGAAAAAATTTAAAAATGGTGGTGGTATTAGCAAGGTTAGATTTAGGTCAAGGAAAGACACTGTACAATCTTGCTACATTCCTAAGTCTGCGGTAAAAGACTTAGGAATTTACCACACTATATTAGGTGAGGCAATCTTCAAAGAAGCCTTGCCGCAAAGCTTTGGCGACTGTCGTTTAATATTTGCCTACCGTGATTACTATCTGACAGTTCCAGAGAACGTGCCACAAGAAAAATCTGATAACCAAGGACGCGTTGTGGCACTTGACCCCGGCATCAGGACGTTTATCACATTCTTTTCTGAATCTAGTTTTGGTGAAATTGGAACAGCTGCTAATTTGCAAATTCAGAAGCTATGCTTCCGCTTAGATAAGTTGATTTCTAAACTCACCAAAGCTAAATGCAAACAGAAAAGAAGAATGAAACTTGCGGCAAGTTCACTACGAGGTAAAATCAAAAATCTTGTAGACGAACTGCACAAGAAAACTGCTCGATTTTTGGTTGACAACTTTGACATTATTTTGCTACCAACTTTTGAAACATCTCAGATGTCTAAGAAAGCAAAGCGGCGAATTAGGTCAAAGTCAGTACGCCAGATGTTAACACTCTCCCACTACCGATTTAAGCAGTTTCTTAAGCACAAAGCTTTTGAAACTAGCAAGTCAGTTATGGATGTTAACGAGGCATACACATCAAAAACAGTAAGTTGGTCTGGTGAAATAATCCCCAATCTTGGTGGCGCTAAATTCGTCCAGTCTCCATCTGATGGGCAAGTGATGAGCCGGGATCTAAATGGTGCGCGAGGGATTTTCCTTCGTGCATTGGTTGATACGCCCTCTCTCCAAGAGTGTATTTGTTAATGAATGTTAGCAAAAAGGTATCGGTTAACTTAATCGTTAACGTTGATTTTCTTAGCCAATGTCTGAAATTTGCGTTGTTCACCAGCTTGTTTACGCTGTTGATAACGTTTTCTAGCTTGCTTTAGTACCTCTTGCAATAATTCCTCATTTTCTGAGCAGACGATAAATGCACCTTCTAGGAAAGTATCTCTAGTAATTTTATTTACATTGCAAAACGTATCTAGCTTGGTATCAATATCCTGTTCTAACCTGATTGTTCGCCTGATGATCTGGGGTAACTCTAACTGCTCTTCTTGATTAGAAGTGCTTACCTTATCGTTTATTACTTCCTCACTATCTAAATCCGGTTTTGGTTTTTCAGGTAAATGACTAAATTCAGTAATTTGGTCATTTAGTAAGTTATCGTGTTGTACTTTTACAAGTGTTGTATCCCGTGCTGGAACACTTGGACGTGTCTTTTTCTTAAGGCGCTCAAAAACATCAGACATTCTTTTGTAACCTCTCGATAATTTGTTGGAAGGGAGTTTCGAGTTGTTCAAAGCCTAGAGAGGACAAACTTACACCTTTATCTATGGCCTTTTTAAATTGTTCAGATTCTAAAATTGAAGGTAAAACGACTATTTCTTCGGCAATTGTTCGCATTGCACTGATACTCGCCTTACTTTGTGCGACTTGGTTATTACCTACCCATTTATCTCTGAATGGCAAGATGCCAAGCACTATCCCTGAAAAAGCATCAATTTCTTGAAGTTCTTCAACTAAACTTAGAGTTCGGATGAGAGAATTTACACCTTTGGATGATGCTTCTACAGGAATGATGATATGGTCAGCTGCCCCCAACGATGTAAGGCAGATTTGCGATCGCTGAGGTGGCGCATCGACAATGCAGTATTGGAATAAATCTGATACCTCTTTTAAGCGTTTGCTCAGAACAATAGCTCCCATACCGCTCCCAGACAAAAATTCTTGAGCATTATCTAATCCATCATCAGCAGGAATTAACCATAGGTTTTCTCCGATTTCATAAATACCGTCTTCAGTATTGATCTGTTTTTTGAGAACTTCTAGAAGCGTGGGTTGATTCTGCTGAACTTCGTGTCCCAGGTAAAAAGTTAGGTTCGCTTGGGGATCGGCATCAATCATCAGTACACGCTGTCCTGTTTGAGCAAGCATTCTACCCAACAAGATTGCAACAGTTGTTTTTCCCTGGCCACCGGACAAGGATGCACAAGTAAGAATTAACATTTTACTGACTACCAGCAGCATGGTGTAAATTAGTCAATATCATAATGCATAATGTTGTTTTTAAGTTATTTAGTCATTATATAATTTAGTCATTTGCAAATGACTAAATTATACTTAACGCTATTTAGCCATTACTTTAGCTCTCAAAAAGTCTTGCTCTTCGGGAAGATGGCTGTTCTGTAAAGATAGGTTTTTGTCCTATTTAGTTGTTAATGATTTTAGTCAAGACAGAATTTAGTCATTCCCAAATAGCGAAATTATATAATGACGTAATTTATTAAACCAATTTTATTTTATTCATAAAATAAAATTTCAAAAATGCTGCTGGGGGTTATATAGGGGTTATATGTACCCCAAAAACGATTCAGGACTTCGATGAGTATTTGACACCTATATAGGGTATATATGGGTGTTTTATGGGGTATACTTGACTGTTTGACACTTTGTACCCCACTTAGCCCCCAAGGGAGTATGATAAGCTCTTGAGGCTGGAGAAAAAAGAGGTAGTCATTTTATTCTTCTCTCCTCTGCTCCCCCATATCTCCTCAACTGATAACTTTTACAAATTGAACCGTATTACCTTTCCCCCAATGTCGAACATTCACACCTTACAAAAAATTTTTCCTGCTGGCTTTGATAACGGTTACGGAAGCCTAAAACTTTTAGTCGATGGCTTTGAAGTAGTTCGTGTCCCTAGCTATATTTCCACTGCCGAGATGGAAGATGTTCCAGGACGGGTAGTTTTTAACGGCACTGCTTACACAGTCGGAGAATCAGCTTTCCGCACAGGATATCATTTTGACCGAAACACAGATAACAATGAAAACAAAGTCAATAATGCGTTGTTGACTTTATTTGGTGCATTGGCACATCTTCCATACCGTAAGGCTTGGCATTTAAAATTAGTCGTCAGCTTACATGATGTTGGTCTGGCTGACGAATTGCAAAAAGTACTAAATGGAGAATATCAGCCAATACTTGCTGGCAAACAATCAGAAGTGAAGATCGAAGTCCTGAAAGTCGTACTAGAGGGGATGGGTGCATTGTTTGGGCATCAACTACCCAAAAAATTAACGATTTTAGACTTTGGTAATGGAACGACTCTGTATTCTCGTTACAACCAGGGGAAGCGAGAAGTTCACACCGCCTACCCCATTGGTGTAGAAGTTCTCATCGATGATATTTCTCAAAAAATGAAACATCTAAATGGGGGAAAAATCGGGGATGCCTCCAAAATCCGATTTTGTCTGGAAATGGGACATACCAAGTACAGCCGTGACATCGATATCAAAGATATATACAGTGCTTGTTTGAAAGATTGGTATGAAAAATACTTGAAGAAAGTGGTGAATTTGACACTTGATGCCAAGCACCAAGGGGATGAAATCTGGGCTATAGGTGGAGGTTGCCTCTTACCTGGATTTAAGAAGCTCTTAGAAAAGAACGGGTTCAAAATTCTGGATAATCCAGTGGAAGCTAATGTTTTTGGGCTTCTAGAAATGGCAAAAACCATTATCAGCAAGAATTCACCAAACACATCTGGGAAGCTATAACAATGACAGACAAACAAGACTTGACACCGGAAAAAGTTCGGATCAAAGATAGCTACCGTGAGCGGATATTTGCAGAATCACAGCAATTAGGTAAAAGTTATCTGGAGACGCTTTACTTTATTATTGATTGTTATTTTGCTTTTAGAAGGGGTACATTCCCTACTCAACAAGTAGCTTTCACCCCGATTAATACTGAGTCAAACCAACTTATTCAGCCGACTAAAGAGCTATCTACAGACTCTAAACCAGAGGATTCTGATGACCAAACCTTCAGCCTTGATTTTGATTTGTAAGGGAAATATAGGGCTCCCGTGAGGTTGGTCAGCCGATGCTGTAGTCTCAGAGTCAGCGCCCAAGGATGTCACCAGTCGAAGTTAGAGAGCTGTTCACCCAGACATTTTGGTTGTGATAAAAATTACCACGTTGTTCTAATATAAACCCACCCAGCAATAATCCCAACCATACTTCTACTATCGGCATTTTAAAATCCGACACAAGCTGAATTTCAAAAATTACATTCGACTCACCCAAATAACTCTCGGTGCTGATAAGCAAATCGAGAAACATCCAGACTAGCCACAGGTTTAGCATAAATAGCCTGATTGCGAATAGCCTGTATCTGTTCTGACTCTCGCTCCATAGCTGGTGTGAATTCTTGTCGCTGTGTCAGCAAATCCTCAAACTCAATTTCCCCAGGTCTACCTTGATAAAAAGCCTCTTCAGCACAACGACGGACTGCATTACCAATTTCTGCCGGACTGCAAATGCGATATTCAGCCAACAGTCTACGCCATTGATCATCACTCCAAGGTGAGTTATTGTCTCGAAAAGCTGGAAAATACTTAGCTAGATGTAGATTGAAAACTTCATATCTTGCCCCTTCATGGGGTAAATCCACAAAAAAGATATCATCAAAACGGCGCACTAATTCCGCAGGTAGCATTGACAAGCGATTGACAGTAGCAATGGTATAAACTGGCTCTTGATGCTCTTGCATCCAAGTTAGTAAAGCCGCAGATAGCCGCCGTGCCACACCTCCATCTGCATTGGAGTCCCAGCCAGCAAAGCCTTTATCAAAGTCATCCCAATAAAGTACACAGGGAGCAAGGGAAGTCACCAAAGCAATAAACTCCTTTAATGCTCTGTCTGGATGACGATCGCCCAGTAGTACACCCCAATTAGCTGCTAACAATGGCAATCCCATTTTCTTAGCTGCTAACTTGGCAGAGAGACTTTTACCAGTACCCGGTGGCCCCCATAAGAGCATCCCAGTGGGAAACTTCAATCCATATTGCTTTGCTTGAGGTTGAAGTAGACAGGTAATAGTTTCCAACCTTTTCTCCAACAAATCTAATCCCCCGGCTGAAGGTACATCCGGTTGAGCAATGTATTCTAAACCCCGATCCCGCAGTTTGCTAACTTTATGCTCTAGGACTAATTGGGCGATTTCCTCAAGCTGCTCTGCAAAACCCAGACATTGGTGTAGTAGCATATTGATCTCGCCTATGGGTAAACCCTGACAGGCACGAAAGAGCAATTGCAGTGCTGATGTTTTTTCTGTTGTCTTTAACCAAGAATTGCGATCGGCTACGGCGAGGTAATCGCGATCGCACTCAGCAAACTGCTGAAGCCAAGGATGGCTACTCCCAACCCAGGCATCACAAAACTGCTCCACAACTATCTGCACCTGCTGTTGATCTGGAAGTGGATTTGATAGTACAGGAATAAAAGGCTGTAATTCTAGAGATAGTTGAACGTAAGTTTCCAATAACACCCAGTAATGATGTTTTTGACTCCAGAGAGCTTGATGACAGGCATTTAGTAATTGATAGCTAAATTTTTGACTTATTTTGCTACCATCACCCTCATTTAGAACTCCCTCCAGTAAATAAATGCCTGGTTGATATTCCTCCAGAAGATACTGAATAATGTCCCCGTCTTTACCCCTGTCAGTTGACTGTAAGATGTACTGACCTTGATGCTGAATTAATTGCTGTAGTCCACAGTAACCAGGATTCCAGACAAAGACTGACAAAGAACGTTCTTCACCCCAATGGTAAAACTGCTGTAGTATTTGCATTCTGTCAGGCGTATGATACTCCACAGCCACAATTGGAGCATTTTGGTTAGCTAGAGCAGGCCAGTCTGTCAACTTCATAAATCTGACTTCAACAACTTACTTTCCCCTTTTAGAGCAAATTTATTACTGATGCTTTAGCCACACGGATAATTATTACTAACGGGTTGGCTATATTTCTTATGTGAAAAAGAGCGATGGCTACGCCCGCCGCAGGCATCGCCTCTAGCACAGTGTTAATTTCGGAAACTGCTCCTACTGCGTTTCTTTATCTTTTAATTCCAAAGCATAAATTTGTCGCCGCAGCAAAGACAGGTTTGAAATCGCAAAAAAATTGAAATGAAATGGATGTGAAAGCCGCGATTGCGGCAAGGAGGTGAAAAATTTACTTCATTAAAGGAAGCTGTAAAATGGCATACGCAAAGCGCTCCGAAGGAATCGCTAGAGCTAGAACCAATAACAACAATCGCAACGGAGCTAATACTAAAACATCTGCCAAAACCAATGGCACATCTGCAACAACTAAATCAAAGGTAGCGAATGCTTCACCACAAGAAGAGGCATTAGCATTGTTGAAGGAATTACGGAACCTAATCTTCAAAGAATACGGCGTTAAGTTGCAGCTACGGGATTCGCGTGTTTCAACTAAAATCGGTCATGCAGCCCGTGAAAAACTCGGACTTGACATTGCAGCCCAAGTCAAAAAGAAAGGTGGTAACAAAAAGTTTGATTGGCAAAAATGGAATACCAAATTATTTACTAAATTGTTTGGACAACCAGATGCACTCAAATATGCACCAGAAGTAGTGGCAATTTTCATGAGTATGCTGTATGACACTATCAGCACTGACCCAGAGCAAGCAATAGCAGATTTAGTTGAATTCAACCGCGCATCTCTGGAACGTCGTAATTCTTTCCAAGAACAAGAAGAGGAAGAACTTGACGATTTAGATGACGAACTAGACGAAGACGTGGATGAAGATGAGGAGGATATCGAAGATGAACTAGACGAAGATTTAGATGAAGATGACGAATTAGATGAAGAAGATGAAGATGAGTAAATAACTCCGGCTTATTCTCAGGAATTGACAGAATAATAACCCAAAATAACCATGTATTGCCTCAAACAATACAGGTTATTTTTTTGTCGAATAAAGAATTTAAATTGGAGCGAATTGCATCTTTCGATGCTGTTTCTATGAGAAAAATACTAAATATCAAGGAGTAATTCTCATGGTTAACGCTAACGCTCGCAAAACTGCTAAAGCATCACGTAAAATTGAAAGGCACATTCCTGCTTTAGAACGAGTAATGACTTATCAGGAAAAAGTACACCTGATGGTAATTGAAGTATTGCGGGAAGAATCAGGAAGAGAATTAGCAGCAGCAGCTAGATTTAACGGACAAGAGTTTGATTGGGACAAACACAATTCCCAATTCCGTAAGGACTATGTAAATACACCATTAAAAGAACTGGTGAATTATGCCCGCAAACTTTACGGCTTGAATAATCTTGATGAAATTCGAGATAGACGTGCTTCTCATAAAGCTGCTCGGTCTAAACGTATGGACGGACTCAATGGTTTAAGTAACAACTCTGATGACTTGATAAATGACGATTTTGAACAAGATGAAGATGACGAAGATATAGAAATTGGCGATTAATTACAATGCCCTGAATTATCTAATTCAGGGCATTCTATTTCCCGCCCACCCGCATCCAACAAACAGAATTGAATGCAGCGATCGCTGCTGAATTCAAGAGATTCAAAAGTGAACTCTAACTCAGAAGGCATCTGTCGATGCTGTCTAGGTGAGATGTAGTAATTCGTTAATCAAAGGATAATCAAATGACTCAGATGACTCGTAATCAGCAACAAACAAAAGCGTTGGATCAAGTAATAGGTTATCAGGATAAAGTGCGATTAATGGTACTGGAAGTTTTACGTGAGGAATCAGGCAGAGAACTTGCTGCTCAAGCACGTTTTAATCAGCAAGAATTTGATTGGAACGAACATAACATTCAGTTTCGCCAGGATTATAGCGAAACTCCCATCAATGAACTAGTAGCATACGCCAAACGTCTGTATGGACTAAAAGATTTGGATGCAGTACGGGAGCGGCGTAAAGCTCATAAACAACAACGTACAGCTAGATGGGCTGAAGCTTCATAATTATCTGCTGGCTCTCACAGCAGCCCCACTAAAATGTGGGGTAACTTTTTTGCCCGCCCACCCTCAACCGTAAAAGCTTTATTTTACCGAAGATGCAGCTTCGCACCCCACCCCGCCAAATGTTGGAATTGTCCGACTGGAAAGTTTACTAGTCATCAACTCATAAATCTGCTGGTTTGAAAGTTGAGTTGGCTTGACTTCGACTGTGGGTGCAGTTTCTCCCCTGTTGACTTGAATAATGGAATTAGCCCAATAAAACTGCTGCTGGTCAGGTTGGGAATAAACAGGATAACAGCCTTTCGAGGCGATCGCTAATTTATGTTCTACGCTAGAAACTGATGGCAGAGAAATACCAGCACGAACTAATTTTGCCTCTCCTACTGGCCCCCACAAACGCAATTGTTGATTGACACAACGTTTTCCATCCTTGAGGGGGGCAATGATATTGCCACAAACTTTAACATCCACATCATACATCGGTGGATAATCAGGCACAGTTTGAGCTTGAGCTTGAGTCGTATTCCTCTCATCCTTGCCACTGACATTTACAGTAGTAGGGGTACAAGCTGTAACTATACCTCCTATTACCAGCAGCCAAAGCCAGTTAACTTTGCAGGTAAACATCTGCTGAATCCTCTTCTACGATTGAGAAATTGACAACTAATTTTTTAACTTAAACTCCGTCTATTTTGAAACCTGGAGTTTTAAGGAAAGTGTATTATTCTGGCGTGGCTTGAGTTCTGAGCTTTACTCTGATTCCAAAAAACTATGGTTTTCAAGGTTGACGCGGTTTAGATACAAACTGGCGTTGATTACTAGGTGATGTCCATAACGTGCAGAACCCGGACGAGGCTTTTCTGCTACTTGCTCCAATTTCCAGTGTTACCCCCAAACGCTTAACATCCTTAGCACAAGTAAGTTGACCGTTTTGATCACGACTCAGCAAATCTTGATTCCATTGCATTAGATTGTGAGCAAATTTACCTTCATTACTAGTTGCCCATTCCAAAGCATTGGCTTGGGCTTGTGTGAGTTGGCGTGGCCCAGCAGGATCTAGATGACTAGATTGATACCAGGACATTCCAGCTACACTTACCAGTCCGCCTACTCCAGCTGCAATTAATAGCAGTGTTCCCGCAGCAATTAAAGAGGGAACCGAATGAATAGCACGCTCAAATTCAGTACGCCTAATTAATCCTGTCACAGCCTGAGCGATCGCTTTTTGCTGACCTTTTACTGCTGCCTTTTCATATGTCTGGAGATGGTCATAAAGCTGCGTTTGCCACAGGTCAAACATTGCTTCCATTTCTTTGGGATTGTCTTCCAACAATACTTGTAGCCTGCCAGTAGCAATCATCATCAGAAAAGCTGGATCATCAGGGTCAAGTCCGGTTTGGACTACTATTTCCCAAACCCTAGCTTTAAATGAATCATCTTTACCTCGAATGGCTAAATCTAGTAAAGTTGGGTAAGGAATTTGGCTCAGTCCTTTGCCTCTAGCAGCTACTGAATCCAAAAATTCATCGTCTAAATCGAGTTCTTCAGTGTGAGAATTACTCATATCTGTATTTGCTTTTAGCTAATTAGCGCCCTCGTACCCTACGCTCATTTGGTAATTTGATTTGATGGTGGGAGATGTCACCGAAACAGTGCTGAGTGCTGAGTAATGAGTCCTGAGTAAAAAAGTAAAATTAATTGCACAGGCTAAACCCCCCGCTATCCATGTACACCACTCCTGAATTAGATTACTTCTTGGTAGCAACCTTACCGTTGACATTAGCATCATCAACTTTTTCTGTTGGGGAAGTAATTGAAGCTGCTGGAAGGTTCCAAATTTTAGCCTTCTCAATTTCCTCAGAAGCTTTTTTGAGAAAATTGTGTAATCGCTGCTTACCCAATACACCTAACTCTCCATAATCTCTAGCCGCAGAAAAATTTATCTGATTGGCATCAAGGATATCCCGCTCTCGATAGCTGAACTTGGGAAAATTGATGACAGCTACTTTATGAGCTTTGATTAAATCCTGTAAATTCTTACGTCCATCTACATGTTTCCAGTCATCGCATAAACCATAATTGCGTACAAATATGTGCTTAATTTTGTTCTCAAAGCGTTCGAGAGATTGCATAAATAATTGAACACTGTCATATCCACCACTACAAACAAACCACTTATATATTTTGACCTTATTTTTCCCCGTAATTTCTAGGATTTGATTACGCTCAATCCAATCAGTTACTGCTGGGTATACTTGAGCAGGTAAATTGACAATGACAGAAGTTGTTAACGCTAAATTAAAAATTTCATCAGCATCGTAAGCTTTACGCTCTGATTCGCTAAAAACTGCTGTTTTATGATTATCTGGGTAAAATGCACCCACATCTGGATTACTTTGGTCTGCTTCTACCAACTCATAAGAGAGTTTATTGTCAATGCAGTATTGCACCATAACCCGTGCAAACAAAGACTTGCCAACTCCACCTTTTTCACCATCAATGAAGTGAATTGCTGCCATTTTAAATCTCCTTTGTGATTTGACTAAATGTGCATTAATAAATACTTAAATATTCTCAAACATATTGTCTGTATCATCATAGAAAGACCCCTCACCAGGAATGAAGGAATCAGAATCTATTTTGTGTTTTGGCTGGTTGTCACTATTACTACTGCCATTGCCTTTAGTTTTACCTTTAGCGCTAGCATTACGATCATTTTCATCATCAATACCACCGCTATTACCAATTTCTAGACCGAACATAGTAGCAAGCGTTTGAGGATTGGTCATAGTGCTGAGAGGTACAGGCAAAACATCACTTGATTTATGCGGTAATCCTAGTTCCATTCGCAAATAGGCCAAATGTTGCTCCAGGGCATGACAACAAATTAACCCTACCTGATGCACCTCTTTATCACTAATTTCTACATCCGTATTTGCTTTAGCTTGATATGCTAAAGGCAACCAACACATTCGTAATGCTTGTAACACCATCTCTTTGCTAGTACTGACTCCATTTCCTTTTTGCAAATATATAATTAGCTTTGCATCAACAGTATTTGAGTAAGCACGAAGCCGGAGAGTCAAATTTTTATATTGTCTTTGTCTGTTAGTATCAGTTCCTTCAGGCAGCCTACAACTACCGCTACTATTGGGCTGTCTATTATTGTCATTATTTTTGGGTTGTTTTTTATTTGTAGTCATGCTACCTTCTCGATTTGCGCTCTAAACCGCATAAACAAACCAAACGCATCAATCAACCTAAATGACAAAGCTTCCTGCTCTCGGAAAGTATGGCAATAATCATTACTTTTATCCTTGAATACTTCTTGTACCTGCTGCTGTAAGTCAGCACCCCAATAAGTTAAAATTTCTTGAAAGCAGTCTTGTAACTCTTGCTCTAAGTACAATGCTGCGCCACCACTCAAAATCACCTCGTTCACCGCAGGTAAAGTTGATTCCAGCCAATCGTAAAGCCTAGACCAATACTCAGCTTTAGCAGTAGCAATGGCATTAACAATCATCTGCAATTCATAATCAATATTTTTAGGTTCTCTACTTTTGACTAGAGTGCGAATTGCTTGGTTATCAGTTGTGATATCTGAACCAGCTGCATAGATGGCAGAGGTTAAAGCAGTGGCATCCTGCCCAGATGTGCGCTCAATTACTCGCTTTACCATTTGGTGAAAGCCCAGCCCATTGGTGTAACCCGCCGTCATCTTACCCCGTTCAAATAATAGAAGGCTGGTATTGCGATGCCCGAACATTAGCACTGCGATGGTTTGGGCGTTAAACCATTCTTTACCATTCTGGCGTTGCCGAATCATTGCTAATCCCGCACCTTCGGGTAAGCACTCGAATCGCTCCAGTTTCACCCGCAACCTTTGACCCCGAAACCTAAAATCCTTGAGTGCAGACTGCAATTGTTGCTCAAATGCTTGACGATTTTGATATTCACCATAGGGCAGTAGTGAGGTCAGTGATAGTGAAAACCTGTTAGGCAATTTGTTGTGTTGAGCGATCGCACCAATAACCGCCAAGGCTTTGTGAATTGAGGTTTCGTACTTGAGCTTATCGAGTCTGGCAGATGCTGAAAACTGCCGTGCCAGGAATCCAACTACCGTACATTGTGTATCTCCATCCGCAGGACTTGACACCCAGGCTTCATCTGCTGGTTTAGGAGATTCCAGACCCTTGCGACTCGACATATAAGCGTCAATCGAACTTTGAGGCAACTTCAGCATCTCTGGTTCCATTGTCATTAAACATGGTTTGCCTTCAGTTGCTAGTTCGTAAACAATCTTGGTCAAGGAAGCACCAGGGTCAAAACTGACTATCAAGTTTGACATTGACTGTGGTTTACCTAAAAGCTTTTCTTTAAGTTAAGTGCAAATATAAATCATGCCAATCTACCCACTGACCATTTTTATAAGGCGAAAAATTAGCCCATTGGTTATTTTTTGGCTGCATTTTCTCAAGTAGTTATTTTGATGCTATTGAATTCAAAAATACGCCACTCAAATGCCAATTCAATGCCACTTAAGCGTCACTTGAGTGCCAATTCAATCCCAATTGAGTGCCAATTCAACGCCACTGCATACAGTATGTATATATTCTTCTTATCAATAACTAAGCTTATTGACAATAAAATGGTCAAAAAATGCCAACTCAGTGCCACTTAAATGCCAACTCAATGCCACTGATGTTTTTAATTTGAGTAGCCCAAAAAAACCTTTGGTGAGTAGCAAGCTATGTTGCTGTCCGGACATTTTTTCTCTTGAGAAAAAACGCACCCCCCAGGTGCGGCAACAAACTTGCCCTCTTTTCACGGTTCCCCTACCTAAGTAGGACAACCACCGTGACAGAGGGGAAGACGATACGAAAATTCTCTGTAAAAGTTTAGCCTAGAAAATTTCTGCAAGGTTTGGGCGGATTAGCTTTTTAATTGCGCGATGGGCTACGCCTTGCCGTAGGCGATCGCTTACTTTTGCTATATTCAAAATATCCCTAGCGCTATCTTGACTTTCTTAGTACTCAACCAAAGCTATTGCAGCGCATTCGATTATCTCGCATCGCATCTTGGCATTGAACCAGAATCGTAAGTAACCGCTTGGTCAATGACAAATGATAGTGCTGTCGTCAAACTTAAAACAGATATTGACTAATGCATCAATAATGCGACAGAAACGCTCACACAGGATAGACATTAGACTGACTTTGGCAGAATACCAGAAAGCACAGCTAATGGCAGATGAAAATAATCTCACTATGAGTGAATTGTTTCGTGCCAAGACTCTGAAAAATAGATTGCCCAGGCGTGTCACCAAAGTAGCAGGCCAAACTTACTGGGAGTTGGGGAAAATAGGTAACAATCTCAACCAGATAGCTAAAGCAATCAATACTTCAGTACTCATGGGAGAACCTGTGGTCGTAGATAGAGCATTGTTGTCACAGGTAAGAGATTTGGTGAAACAGGTGCGGCGAGAGATTGCTGAAATTGATTTAATCACTGATTTGCAAGATGAAGGATGATTGGTAAGCACATCAAAGGTAAAAGTTTTCGGGGACTGCTAAACTACCTCTTTGGCAAAGATGGAGCAAGACAAATCGGTGGGAATATGGAAGGAACAAACCCACGCGAACTAGCAGCTGAATTTGGTATATCTCGAAGATTAAACCCGAAGGTGAGCAGGGCTGTTTATCACGCTTCTCTCAGTTTGACCCACAAAGAGAGTTTAGATGATGATACTTGGGATGAAATCGCCCAAAAGTATCTGCAAGCAATGGGTTTTGATATGAACCAATATGTCGTAGTGCGGCATACTGACCGGACTCATGAACACATACATATTGCTGCCAGTCGCATTCAATTAGATGGCACTACAGTTTCTGATAGCTGGGACGATCGCAGAAGTGAAGCGGTAATTCGCAAGTTGGAGCAGGAATACAATTTGCAATCGGTGCAACCAAGTTGGGAAAAAGATAAGCACAGTCCAACTACTGGCGAACGTAGGCACATTGCCAGAACTGGAGAAGAAAGCGTTAGAGTCAGACTTCAGCGATCGCTCGACCAAGCAACCCACGACCATCCCACTATGCCAGAGTTAATAGAGCGAGAGCAACAACAAGGTATTAATATCCGCGTTGTTTATACTCGCACAGGCATTGTCAAAGGCATTAGTTACCAACTTGATGGTGTGGCTTTTAGTGGTACGCATCTGGGTAAAGCATATACCTTTCCTGGTTTACAAAAGCATCGAGGGGTAAACTACAATTCCAAGCGGGATGACAAACGCATCCAGAAACTCATGGAACAAGCTGTCGAAAATCCTACACCAGCAGTACCTCCAAAACAGGATGACAAACGCAGAAAGAAACTCATGGAGCAAACTGTTGAAAGTCCCACGCCAGCAGTTACTCAAACAAACTCCTTGCCTACACGAGAACCAACAAACTGGGAGCAAATACGCCTAAAGTTAAGCCAGCAGTACAATTTACCCAATTCTCTGCTCACAGAACTGTATGAAAAGGGTTGGCTCTATGCAAGTCAAACAGGTCAAGCAATATTTGTGGAACGTACACTCGATGATCTTCCAACTCTTGCCAAGCAGCTAGAACCAACAGGTAACTTCACCGCCATTCCCCTGAACTCTGAAGCGAGGAAAAATGGTAGTTTTTGGATTGCTACAGATGCCACAGTAGAAAGAGTAGTGCTACTAAGTGACCCGATTGAAGTTCTCTCTGTCATTGCCTTAGAATCAACTGTTGACAAAGAAAAGCGCAAACCTACATTGTATTGGAGTGTAGGCGATAGCGAGCAAATACCTTTAGAATTTTTGCGAGCGATCGATACAGTGGTCATCGCTTTTAAAGATCATGAGAAAGTTGAGGATTTGATAGCTGAGATACTGGCTGAACTACCTCAAGCCAAAAAAGTTTCTCCCGGTGAAGCAGGCTGGAATAGGATGCTAACCCTGAGCAAACTGCAACCCAATCAAAGTCGAATAGCAGAGTCTCAAGATTGGGAACTTTAATATTAGTAACCAGAGTTAGGGTTTAACTGAGATTTTGTAAACAAGAGCGCGATTGCGCCACTGGGAAATGAACTTGTAGGCGTAACTGCCATGACCTTCAATCCCAGACAAACAACCATTAAATTCTTAAGAAAAATAGGCTTTACCACCGGAACCAAAATTTGGCTCAGGATTTCTTGGGACTTGCCCACAAACCTAATACCTAAAAACTGGAATAACTACTGCTGCAATGGTCAATTTGTCTACTCCCACTACATTCTCTGCGGTAAAATCACCCAGCAAGGATTTCAACTCTATTGCTGTACTTACGGAGGTCGAGACAAAAAGGGCAACACCTGCTGGCGGCTGACACCTAAACGCTATGCTGATGGTTGGGCATTGGCATTTAAAATGTCATATCTTGGTGCTACAGTCAGCTTTTACCCCAACCAACCAGACAAGGGCATCAGCAATCACCACGTTAGTCAATGCCAATGTTTGTTCTACGAAATTGATGATTTGGCATTGAGTGAGCAGCGACAAGCTGTAGTTCGGTTAAAGGATGAAATCAACTTGGAACCCGCCGCCGTAGTTTACACAGGTGGGAAATCCCTGCACGTTTACTTTAAATGCAGCCATTTCTTGAATCCTGCTGAATGGCTGTACCTCAATCGCCAACTGACGATTATCCAAAACGCAGATCCAGCCATTTGCAACTTAGCTCGTTCCATGAGACTGCCAGGTATGGTTCGGAGACGGGTGGTGGATGGAATATTGAGTGCAACCATCCCTATTACCTTAGAGCATTGGTCAAACTGTCAGTACAACCTGGAAGAGCTAGAAACCGCATTTGATTCTACAGCCTTATTTCCCTACGAACTTTCTGAGCAACGTTGGCGCAAGTGGGTGCAACTTCTCACAAGAGCGAAAAATGGAGAAGTTATCAACCCACAAGCAGCGTTACTGCAACCTTCTGTGACTGTTCCTCGCTCAACCTTGCATTGCCGACGAGGGACAGTAACACAGGCTACAACCAGAGATAATGGCTCATCTCTTAAACAACTACGCGCTAGCGGAGTGTCTGTTCCTTTGTCTATCTGTTTAACTTTGAGCGATCGCACTTTACTAACTTATGGCGAATTTGAGGGAAACAGAAACAATTCTGGCTATAAATTAGCTCGTAACCTACTGGGTACATCTAATTTACTCACTAGAAACCGAATCGCTTATCATCCCGAACCACGTCAACTATTTGACCGATATTGCGATCGCTGTAAACCTCCACTCGAACCAACTGAGGCAGATACAATTTGGCACAGTGCAAATAAAACAACAGCCTTTGCCAGTCGGGACTTTGGCTCAATTGTCATGAGCATTCGTAAGTGGAAGTTACACCGCAAATCAAAAAAGCAATGCGTAAGAAAACCAAAAAGATTAATTAACGAGAGATTGACAAAATCGATGTAATACCCTTCCAATTTCTACCCATAATTTACCGTGTACACATATCTTTGTACAGGATTAAAACGGTGTGGGACAACTCCAAAATACTTGTGTGTACACGGTAGCCCTATTCCAGGGAGACTATATGACTATTAAAGATGAGTATTGAAAGTACTATCTCTAGTTTTACTTTGCCATTTTTGGTAAATAAGACTGACGATAATTGTTCTTAGCCATCAGCCTAGCCTCACGCTTTGTCCACTGTTTTTGTAAAGGAACATCAGCCAATCTTTGCAATAATATGAATACACTATCATCTCCAGTTAATCTAGCGATGATTTGAGCGATCGCCTTACAGCAACTCCAAGGATGACGTACCACCTGAACTTCTGCAAATCTCACCACACCCCAATTGCGCTCCAAGAAAAAACGGTTACGGATTTTATCGTCATCAACATCAATGCAGTGGTGAGGTTTACCTGTATCTCCAGTATAAGGTTCATCAATCTCAATATCGAGAGCTAACCCAGAAGATTGATGGTAAAGGATAAAATCGGCTGAATAGCGTCTAGGTGAACCAGGAATTTCAAATTCCACCGCTTGACAGATAAGATTCTCTAAAAAAGCACACAGTAAATGGCGAAAAAATTGCTTTTCACTGACACCTTGCTTGGCCGTACCATTTCCATTTGGTAATTGAACACATCCTTGAAACGAAGCTTTCAAATGCTCCTGACTTGTAGAATCTTTAGTGTATAAACGTCTCACTAGTGGTGGATAAAGAATAATTGGATAGTACCCAGTAAACATAACCACACGTTTGTTAAACTTTTAGCAATCAAGAAGAACAACATCAAGACAATAACTAGAATTTATCTAATCTAATATCTTTCCAAATATCAGAAACTTGCCATCCCGTCTTACCAACAGAAAGGACTATAGGATTATCACGCGCTGGAATATAGTTAGCTTCCTTATTACTTCCACCTATTTGTGGCTGTTCTTCAAGCATTGGTTCTTGCATATTAATAATGTCAATTTGAAAATTATGTTCTTGTGTTTCCTCGATGATTTTTGTTTCTTGGAGTAGCTTTTCCGATTTTTTGATGAGCTTCATATCTATTTGTAGTTTTAACGCTTGATATTGACAAAATAACAATAATCTGAAATTAAGTTAATTCCTAAAAACTTGGGAGAATACCAACACAGATAGGTGCGCTATCGCGCCAAAATTGATGGCGTTACACAACCAAAACAATGCAACAATTAACAGCTATTTTAACAAAACTTAAACCTAAATTTGTTGCTCCTCCGATTTTAAATTTTCAGCCTACACAAGAAAATGCTTCCAATTTATCTTTCAATACTAATTTAGATTCAGGCACTATAGCTATATTAGAACAGATTGAAGCTGAATATGAATATTACCAAACTTGTGAGGAGTGGTAGTCATGAATTTAGCACTCGCTCAACAATCCTTAGCAGGACTTTCCCAAACTGCTGCTCATCTCTGGGAACAGCTAACCAATTGCCAGACTCCTGAAGAAGAAGCTGCTATCATCACCGCTATTTGGGAAACTCAGGAAGTTCAGGAAGAAGTTGTTGATATCCAAGCAGAATTAGCATTGCAACTGGATGCTGAAATAGCGGCTATTAAACAACGACTAGAACATCTAAAAGCTGTACATCAATCAGCACTGTTAAGACTAGAACGCTGGCGACAAAAATTAGATGAAACTATTTTAGAACAAACCGCCGCAGGAATTCTACCTGAGCAAATGATTGGTAATTCACTTCGCATCACAATTCAAGAAAATCCGCCAAGTTGTGAGGTGCTGATAGATGCAGAACAATTGTCTCCAAAATACCGCCGAGAAAAGACTGTTTACTCAGCAGACAAGAAAGCTATCATTGCTGCTTGGAAGAAAGGTATTCCTGTAGATGGCACTCACATCCAGCGTAAGCGCCGGGTTATTTATGCTTTGACAGCAACGGCAATTCACAACTTCAAAGAATCGCTTTTAACTTAACAATAGCTTTAACTAATTTATCAGCCAACAGCAGGAATTTCACTGTTTTGTTGGCTACTACTTATACGTCAACCAAAAAGTTTTTAAAAGTCAAGACAAGCGGACATTTCAGGTAAATACAGAGAGGGAGCAAAACAACCTATTAGTTAGCATTTAAGGCAATACCCCTAGCTCAAAAGCAAGCGATGTTTGGCGACAAGCCTTATAAGCATCTACGCTCTTAAACCAATGGTGAATACTCCTGATTCACGATGGCTGAAACTCCTGTTTTTACTTTATCAAAAATTTGTGGAGAACTTGTTTTAGCTGTTTCTCTAACTGCTCATTTTTAGCCAACCAAACACCTGAGCAACAGTTAACTCCAAGTCTATCCCAGCTAACACTGGCAAACGCTCATCACCCTGCAAAAGTTCTGGTTGTTGATTTGGACGGAAAACCAAAATAGAACGATCTTCTGGGTCTATCAACCAACCTAATTGGCAACCATGATCTAAGCAATAGAGAATATTGCCTGTAACTCGATTTGAACTTTGTTCTGGAGAAAGAATTTCAATTGTCCAGTCTGGAGAAAGTAGAAAATCATTGGGTGCCTCCCCATCAGCAGCAAAGGGAATACGCGACCAGTTGAAAACCGCTACATCAGGTACTATTGAACGGATACCAAAACTACAGCGCAGTTCTGGAAAGGCATAAGCAACATGAAGGCTTTCGGCAACATCGTTGATACTGTTGCACAGCCTTAACTGTAATCGGCTATGCTTCCCTTTTGGCATTGGCTTCTGAATAATCTCACCATTAATGTAAACGCTTGCAGGCTTTGTTTCTGGTAGCTTGAGAAACTCCTCCAGAGTCAGGGATTGGGTAATTACCGTAGACATGGCTCCAAAAGCAAAGGGGATATGTTTTAGTCTAGCAGTACCTACTCTCAAAAACAGTTTCTACTTCTGGCTACCGCCACAACTGCTTGCACACCAGTTAACAAGGCTAAAAAAGCTATGACTACAAAATGGCTAACACCAGAACAAGCCATTGTCAAAGCCAACCTCACTGTTACATCTGAAACCTTAAAATCTTACATTTCAGAACAGCAAGGAAAAACCACTGCTGAAGAACAATTTCAAGCTTTAGGATTGCTATTTGACAGGGAACGCTTGCGTGCAGGTAAAGCTAATTTTTTGCAACTTTTAGAACCCGTAAGTCATGAAAATAGCTACGCCAGTCATGAAAATAGCTACGTCGAAGATGAAATCGACTCTCATCAGTTAGATGACGATGACATAGAAACATCTGCTACCAACAAGGTAAATCAACTAGAACCATTTATTTTTGAGCAATGCAAAGTTCAAATTGTGATCACTTTACTACCTACACAACAAACAGGAGATAGACCTGTAATGATTGCTGCTAGCAGTCACGGTGATTTCCCTGTAGTTACCATGCTCAATCAAGAAGAACTCGGTGATTTTCCACCTGCAATTGTTCAACTATTGGACGAACTGAAAGCCGATTTTCCTAATCGCCAAATTCGCCGGAATATAGCTCAGACTAAACCTGTCAAAACCAATAAACCCACTACCCAGACTCCAGTTCGCACTGAAACTGCTAGATCAGATACTACTAAACCAGCAAGTAATACTACGCAAATATCACTGTTTTAAATGCCATGACTACTACAAATAGTAACAAATTACTTGTTATCTACGAAGGTCAACAACACTGGATTCCAGAAGCGATCGCCATTGACGACCAATTACTAAGGGATGCTTTTACTCCTCTTTGCGCTGAACTGGCAAACGCAGACATTGAGCGTAAACCAGGAGAACCTATTCATATCATCAAGAAGCCTGGTAAAAAAGGTGCTTCTTCTCTAGATTCCCTGATAGTGGCTCCTGAAGAAATTAACCCCGCAGTCCAAATGTGCTACCAAATGCGTCAACGTCAGGTCATCACTGGAATTGACTGGCAAAATGCAGGACAGCTATCAGCCCAGATTGAAGAGGCGATCGCAGCTGGGACAGAATTTTCTGAGTCACTCAACCAAACCCTAAAATCCCTAATAGCCTGCACTCTCACATCTAGCGTTATCCCTAAAGGTTTTTGAGTGCTGACAAAAGGGGGCGGAAATTGACTTGAGGGATAAATGATTGTCCACATTACAGCAGTTAGTATTTCGATTGAAGTAGACCCCACACCCTACCTCTGTCTCTTTGTTATTCAATTCCGGCCCCCATAATAACGAGTTGCACTAAAATATGTCTTACCTCGTACCCCTCAGTATGGCAGAGGCAATCTATAGTCTTTGTCAGTGCCAACTTACCTTAGATGCCACAGAATCACTTGATTATCTGGAAACCCAACTCAACATTTACTCCTTACTAGCGCTGTATCAGCATTACTTTCCCACCGAATGGAAAGCCAGCCAAGCCGCTATTTACCCACCTACAGATGTAGATTGCCATAGTCCCAGAGAACTGGAATTCATTGTACTGATTTACACTCATCTGTTCCCGTTATCCCACTGGACTGTAGAAACAGCCTACGAACAAAGATTGCAAAGCATTCCTATTACCCCAATGGGTATTGACTGGACAATGGATGGAGAAATTGAACATCTCAAAGATGGTTGGCAACTACTTTTACCCTTTAGCCATGACAGTCGCCGTTGGCTCGATGACATACACCCAGAAGGTAGCGATTGGTTTGATAGTGAATTTGCAATTTACGAAATTACGTACAGTGACATCGACCACCCAGACAAAATTGACCACAAAAAACTAAAACGGCAGTGTCATCACTTAGATAATCCTTTAAAGTTTCTGCCTTTAACTTTAAAGCTGCTAGACCATGAAACTAAAAACCTTTGGTTGGATGAGTACGCAGACGATTATTACTACCAACCTGACTGCGCCTCTCTACCTTGGTCAAAAGCATCTATTGATTTGCTCACCAGAAAATGGCAGCAAGCCGACCGAATGCTGAACTGTGCAGCCAACTTAATTGATTGGCTAGAAGCAGACTTAAAACCTCATGCTCAAATCCTACTAAAACTATGGAAACAAGCATTGAAACCACATTAATCGACGTTACATCGACACCAATTCTATCCAGCGAAATTCTACGAGCAATTTTGGCAGAACCTCCCCGAAAATCCCCAGTAATTCAAGCAGAATTGCTGTTTTTGGATGGCATTTACATCTTCCACCACCGAGACAAAGAAATTGCCGATGCTCATATTTACAAATGTATCTCACCCGCAGCCCTAAGAACTGCTTTCAGCAACGAACCCATTGATACTGGTTGGATGGAACCAGGAATTGTGCGCTGGGGTACGGGCAGTACAGACACATATTTGGTAAAATTTATCCCACCAGCCACTCATACAATCAATTGCGATGAACTTGGATCTTTAACCGTTCCGCTACCTGCAATGGTGTTTGTGGGCAAGGGATTAAAGTATTGGGTTTGGGCAATTCAAGAACAGGAGTTTACTCCTCAAGCACCAGCTTTTCATGTGCCACTACCCAATGTCTACAGTTCTGGACAGGTTTGCTGGGGAGTGAACGAACCACCTGCTGCTAATGGTCTATCAATTAACCATACTTGGAATTTGTTTATTTCCAGTATTTTCACTAACCATTTAACAATAAGTAAATCACAAAAATACCGCAAGGATATTCGCCAGCAACTTCTAAAACTGCACAAAAGATGTAGACGTGCAACCTATCCTGTATCTGACCTTGTGCCTATCGGCAATCAGAAAAGTGTTGCTATGCTTGTGCAGGAAATCCTCGATGAACCCATTGCTTGAAGGTATTATTGGTTACAAACTTGTCATAAATTCATCTCTGCCAACACACACCAGCAGTGGACTAGAGTACCTTTATGCCGGAAATGGCATCTTTGCTAGAGCCATTCGTCCTGGCATAGAGGTATTAATGCCTATTTGCTTGTGTTCCCAAACTATCAAAGGGCTACCTCACCTAACACCTTATCTCAAAGTCACTCCCTTAATTCCCAAACAGCTACTACTGGAAATGTGGCGGTCGAGTTATCAAGCTGGCAATCAATTTCATGAAATTCTCTTTCATCTCCACTGTACTGATGCAGGCTGGGATTTACAAGTCCCAGAGCAAATTCAAACTCCAACTAGCTGCCAGCCAACTCATTCTGGGAGTGACTCTTCCCACCAGAAAGCGGCTGTAGACATCCATTCCCACGGTTCCTTACCTGCCTTTTTCTCTACCACCGATAATGCTGACGAATCTGGCTTTCGGATCTATGGGGTACTAGGTAGAGTTAATACCCTGAAACCAGAGATTAAATTACGGGTTGGACTGTTTCGCCACTGTTGGGATGTACCTGCTAGAGCAGTGTTTGATATTGACCCAGACTTTTTTATGGTTGATGTCTCACTTTCATCTGGCTGTAAATTTTACAGTACGGATGTACCGCCTGTAAATGTGATGGAAAAGCTATGGAGGTGAATTTCAATTTAGCAAATGCCTGTTCCCTCACCGATACTTATATCAACTTAACCAACTGTACTATGGAGCTAAATCTTGATTTGGCAAATGCTTCTCCTCTCGTGACTGTCAACTACACAGAGATAGAATTATGGCTAGTTGGGTGTGGCGGTACTGGTTCTTGGTTGGCTCCTTCTCTAGTTAGATTGGGTAGAGTTCTTTCTCAGCAAGGTAAACAGGTGAAACTCTACTTTGTTGACCCGGATCATGTTGAGTCAGCTAACGTTTTACGCCAGTGCTTCTGTGATGCAGAAATCGGACTCAACAAAGCCAAAACCCTGGCGCTGCGCTACTCCCTGGCTTGGAAGATGGAAGTTACAGCGATCGCTCAACCTTTCCAACCCAAATGGATTGTCCCCAGTTATAATACCCTGATTGTTGTCACTGCTTGCGTAGATAATGCCAAAGCCAGAGAGTCAATTACCCAAGTACTTCAGCACAACACTCATCGCCCCGCGCCTCACATTTGGCATTTGGATTGCGGTAACTCCAAGCGTAGTGGTCAGGTACTATTAGGTTCTCATCTGTCTACTAACCCCAATGACTATCATTTTGAGGCTTTAGGCTGCTTTCGCTTACCTGCCCCAACTGTACAGCAACCCGATCTACTGGTTTCACAACCAGAAGAGTTGGCAGACAACAACTTGTCCTGTGAACAAATGGCCTTGCTCAATAGCCAGTCCTTGAGCATTAACCAGCGAGTTGCTGCGGAAGCATTTGATTATTTATTGCAATTGACGACGGGGAAACTACGACGATTTGCTACTTATTTCGACTTAGAAAGTGGTAGCGGAAAATCCCTGTATACAACGCAAGTCAGTATTATGCAGGCGATTCTCCTGGGTCACTCCTGCGCGTAGACCGTCGTAGACATCGCTCCCCTTTCAAGTTAACAACCAAGCACTGTACAGTAGCAATTGTACAGTGACTTCAATTGAGCAAACCAGCCCGCAACGCTAATACAGCTGCTTGGGTGCGATCGCTTGCACAAAGCTTGTTCAAAACCCCACGCACATATACTTTTACACTTCCCAAGCTGAGATAGAGTTTCTGGGCAATCTCGTTATTGCTATAGCCTTGGACAATTAACTCCAAGACTTCCAGTTCCCGATTTGTCAATGGATCTGCTTGCAGAATGCTTGCTTGCTCTGGGTCAATTGCAGAGATCGTCACCGTCTGAGTAGCATTCGGTTTTACCGCCGTCGCCGCTCCTTGACGAGTATGCTTGAGAACGATACGAGCGATCGCTGGATCAATCCACGACTGACCTTCATGGGTGATATGCAGCGCTTCCAACAACAACTCGAACTTAATTGTCTTTACACAGTAAGAGTCTGCCCCGGCTGCAAACGCTGCCAGTACCATCTGCTCTTTGGCAAACGAAGTAAGCATTATTACTTTAGTCTGTGCAGCAGTTTCCGACACTAGAGATTCCCGAAACTGCTGCACCAGCCATATTCCGTCTCTATCCGGCAAGCCAATATCAACGATCGCTATGTCTGGTTTTGTACTTTGGAGCAGTTTCAACCCATTGGACGCTGTAGCTTCATCACCCACAACTTGAATACCTTCTTGCTCGTTGAGCGAACTACGCATTCCAATCCGCGTTAAGCTGTGGTCTTCAATAATTGCTACTCGAATATCTCCCATCATTTACCTCAGCAGCTTGGTAACTATACTTTTTTAACTGTCGAATATGGTTTCAAGGAAAGGATTACTCCATTGGACGAAAAATTTTAGCTATTTAGCCAAAATGTGGCTATTGAGATGCAAAGCGGCATTTCAATGTTATTAAACCTTATCTAGGTTGAAACCAGTAGTTTTTACAGTATTGGCTGAAAAGTTCATATATCAAGGGCTACATATCTCAACTAGCTGTTGAAAAAACTCCAGTGTTCAAAATGGACATCGTTTAATCTGAAAATTCTCTGAAAAAATCTTCCTAAAGTATAAAAAAATATAAAAGCACTGAAGTTAAACTGAAACCAATACAGTTTATTCTGACTTGTGTCCACATCACACTTAGAGGAGGATGTAGCTTATTTTTAAGCGATAACCTTGGCTCTTACACATAACATAGCCAGATTAACAATTCGTAATTACGTTATGCATGGAAATTTAGACCTCAATCATAAGGTTGTGACCTGTAGAGATGGGAGACTATAACCAGTTTCTTAATTACCAATTACGTAGCTTGCTTCTCGTTAGAGGCGAGTATTACGAATTAGTAATTATATTGACCAATGCCTTGACTTTTAGAAAAATCTGATGAATCTTCATCGCTGCGTAGTAGTTAGCATGGCGCTTGAAAATGCACTTTTGACAACGAAATTTAGCTTTATTACTCTTTTTCTCTACTCAAAAGAAATTAGGTTTATCAAAGGCGTTTTATGAACACTTTATCTTGGAATATAACTTCAGAACAAAGAAACCAAAGAATTCTGCTGGTGGATGACTCAGCTGACAGCCTCCGCTTGCTGCAAGTCACCTTAAAGCTGAAGGGATACAACGTGATCATAGCCGACAGTGGTGCTGAAGCATTGCTAAAAATTGCTGAATCTCCTCCCGATTTGGTACTCCTAGATGTGGTGATGCCGGATATGGATGGCTACGAAGTTACCCGACAAATTAAGCACAATTCAAACTTACCTTTTATCCCAATTTTGCTGGTGACAGGTTCTGAAAAATCAAGTGTCGTCAAAGGTTTAGATGCAGGTGCAGATGAATTTATTTGCAAACCGGTAGATAAGAAGGAATTACTGGCCAGGGTGCGGGCTTTGCTGAGACTAAAACACAGTATGGACGAACAACTGTTCCTCATTCAGCGACGGGAAGATTTTGTGACCCGCCTGACTCACGATCTGCGAACTCCGTTGATAGCTGCTGACCAATTCCTAAAGTTGCTGCAAAGAGGTGTTTTTGGCAATACCTTATCAGCAATGCGTGAATCTTTAGAACAAATGGCTCAGAGTAACCAAACTTTGTTGTCAATGGTCGATACCTTGTTAGAAGTTTACCAGTATGAAGCTGGAGGCAAAACTTTGGATTTCTTTGTAGTTGACCTGTGGGAATTATGTCAGCAAGTAGTGCAAGAACTAATGCCTTTGGCTGATGTTAAACATTTAACTCTCAAAGCTGTCTTGACAAAGGGTACTGAAGCTTCTTTAGTTAGGGTTAGAGGCGATCGCCTGGAACTACGCCGACTCCTCACTAACTTAGTTGGTAATGCCATTCGCTTCAGTGATGCTGGGTCAGTAGAAATTCGCCTCAATTCCACTGTTCAAGGGGTAACGATTGAAGTAGAGGATACAGGTATTGGCATGAATCCAGAAGAACAATTACTCTTATTTGATCGCTTTCGACAAGGCAAGCATCAACGTCGGGGGAACGGTTTAGGATTATATTTGTCCCGTCAAATTGTTGAAGCCCATCAGGGAAATATCTCTGTTTCATCGACTGTAGGGAAAGGCAGTATATTCACAGTTTATTTACCTGTGGAAACAGCTTATTCAAAAATGTTGTCAGCATAAAAAATTTGGGAAATCGAGCTTAAGGATTTGCACCGAAATAACCTACCTACTTTATCAAAAAAAACTGATAATCAAGGCTTTCAGTTATTCAAAAAGGTAACTTATTGATGCGTGCCTTTTAAGGTAAGTTTTACCAAGATTCATCGGGTTCAGGTGGACGCCAACCACGAGTAGTTGAACTTTCATCACCTAGTCGATCAATTGCCCCAGGATCGCTATTGAGAAATTCATCTAAATCTTCATATCCACTTGGATAATAATAACCTGATGTAGGTTTGATAGGATTTTCCTTAATTATTATGCTTTCACCAGGTTTGAGATGAGCATATTCGGGGTAATGCTCATCTTGGGATACATTATCAGAAGGAACGATTAACTCATCTCCTGGTGAATCTGGGTCATCGTCATAAAGCATTACTAATAAACCGTCTTCTAGCCGTTGAATTCTTTTATTCATAAAATCTAGTGGGAGCTTCAAAATTCTGTAGCTTAAGTAACACAGTGGGAAAATGATAATACGATTAAAAGCGCTGTTTAGCTATTTAACTTTCTTGGAAGTCTGCTAGCAGAGCTAATACCGTATAAAATACCGTCTGTCATGAAATCAGTAAATTATCCACTTGGATGATTTTATTGAGTCTAATTTCGTGCCAAGGTGAATATTGGAGTCTCATGCTTGCTAGATAAGCTATCTAATAGATTATTGGTAATGGATTTAACTACTAGAGTCTTAGAAGGTTCTGGTTTGAGCATACCTATCTTTGATGGGTCGTATAACAATGGTAAGGGGAGATATTTATCTGAACCAGAAATCATTAAAAATTCTCTGCTCGAACAGATGTTTGAAGCAGAAGATTTACAATCTCTAGTACTGGTTAAAATTGACAGTAAAAATCCAGATGCCAACCATTTAAGAGAAAGAACCTTTCAGGATGGAATCCGACGCAAGTTAGCTTTCAGTTCTGGCAATAGTTATTACTTTGCTGATGGTTCACTGCATAAAAAAATTAGACGCTTATTCGCTACAGAACCTGATACTGCCTGTCGCTATGGTTCTTTGCTAGTTAGCAATTGCTACAAAGGCTCAGAAACTTTTACAGGGCTGCGAGTGAAAATTGTGGACTTTGAAGACCCACAGTATGCTCATTATAAAACAGGAGACTGTCACGGCAAGATTTCGCCCCAACTTGCCAAACAATTGGGAGGAGAAGGCAATTGTCCATTCCAATTTCGGTTCGCCTGGAGGAGTAATTGGGCTGAATCAGATAATTCTCAGTGTCCAAAAACCAGCTTCTTGTCCAAAGGTACTTTCCTACCCGATGCGAATTTGACTGATGCTAAAGGCTACGACATTATTATGGATCGTTCCTCAATTAAAGGCATTAAAAAGTCAGAACTCAAAAACTTAATACCCTGCGGTGACTATGAGTTTCCCCAAGCGGTAATCGGTAATCGAGGTAACGCCAAAGCCACCAGCTACGATAATAGTTGGCAGTTTACCATTTGGTACTCAGAAGAAGCAATCAAACAAGATTTGAGCAAACCCACCGAAGAAAAAGCTAGAGGACTTGCCGAGTTGCAGCGCAATCCCTTGGTGTTGGCAAAATATATCATCCAACAATATGACAAACAACAGCGATCGCCTACGGCGGGCGTTCCGCCATCGCAGCAAGAGCAGTCAGAAGAAGCTTTAAACGAAATTGAGGGTAATGCTAACAACCAAGCACAGGAATCTCGCTGGATTTCCCTATTACGCAGCGATAAATATGGTCAATTGATTGAAACCCCTAAATTCCGCAAGTTTGCCACCGATTACATAGCCAATCAATGGCGTGACTTAGCAATCAAGGGAGGATACAACCATAATTCGGGTATGGCAATGCCGTGCGATCGCCTAACTCGTGGCACAATCTGTGTACCCCATCTACCGGAAGGAGATGTCATTCTCACCCGTTACCCCATCGTCAACTCAGACAACATCCGCCTCTACCAAAACATCCACGATCCAGAATTGAAGAAAACTCGCAATGTAGTTTGGATTCACCCCAAGGATGCCGAGGAATACCACCAAGCCGATTTTGACGGCGACCAATTAATGGTCAGTTCTGCTAGTAAACTACCTAATATTGCTCAAGAAACTCTCCGCGCAGGTGAACCGGGAAGATTTGAGCCAGTTAAACAACGCCCTAAGCTGGCGTATACGGAAATCACAAACGAAGAAGGCAACTTAAAATACAAAAATTTAGCAGAGATTGCTGCTGCCAGCAGTCAAAATAAAGTAGGGCTGGTAGCAACAAATATTGGACGTGTACAGTCATCGATGCCCCAAGACGGGGAGAATGTAGAGCGATTTGGCAGACGACAAAGGAAGCTACTAAACCGTCTATTTCAGGCACTTCAGGTTGAGGTAGATTCGCCCAAAAGTGCAGAAAGATTGGAAGATATCAAGGAAATAGATGGGGAAAATTTACTCGCCGATGCCAAAAAATGGTCAGAGTCTCACCCCAGTTACTTCTTTGACTTTAAGAAAGATGAACGGCTTTATCGCTCCTTTGCCATGCCTGCGGATGCTCCTGGCTCAATTAACGTCATTGCAAGAGTTGTAGTCAATCCTTTATGGGAACCAACACGCATTCGCAGCAGAGATAGGCATGAGTTTCGCTACCTGTTTCCTAAAGAGACGCTATCTGTAGATGCCTTGGAATGGGCAGAAGAACTGAAAACAAGGTTTCAGCAAGCTAGAGACGAAATTAAGGAACGGGTGGGAGATGACAGGGAAGCCTTTAATGAGGAACTAGGAAAACTCTACGAAAGCTATCGGGCGGAAATTGATGAATTATTCCCCACTTCAGAGGAACGATTTGTAAATCCTGCGGACAGGCTCCGCCAATGCGTAGCGTCTCGCAGAGAAGGGGCGGCGGCACTGTGGAACACACAACACACCCGTCCAGAATTAGATCGGCATCGCAAAGACTGTTTAAAGCTGGCAGAACAAATGGAAATTACGTTTTCGTTTGAGCACGATTATGAACTGCCAAGCGTTGCATTACCACAGGATATTTATGTTTTGAGTGTTCCTTTCGGTGCAGGTGCTATTAAATGGAAAGAATCTTTAGAACAAAAAGGAATTAAATTTGATGCCACGATTCATCCTCAATTACCTCTGATTGAATTTGCTTTGAAAGACTTATCTCCCAAAGTAGTTGATAAATTAGCAGCTAAATTTGGCGAAAACATTAATGATTTAGATGAACTTAATATCCCGAAGGATTTGAGAATTATTCCTCCAGCAGATCATAGTTGGGCTACATCACGTCAGGATTCAGGTGTTGGTGCTTTGGCATATAACCTGTTTACAGAGGAGGTATGTCAACAACTTCAGGATTTTCAGTTTGATGAAATTAAAGTGTTGGGTATCAAATATAACGACTTCGCCAATGAAAACTTTGCTAGTAAGCAATGGAAAAAGCGCAGCGTTACTCTGGAAGTAGGAGTTTTTGAGTTACCCGAATCTCATCCAGAGTTTTATCGTTACAACGGTACACCGATATTACAGATTGATGGCAAGAATTTAGGCACTTTTGCTCCTGATAGTCCGAAACTACCGATTGGTGCTACATTTACCGCTACTTTGCAACCAGATGGCTCTAGTATTATCCTCAAGGTTAATCCTGAGTCAATCAATCTGCCAGAAGTTCCATTACCGGAATCAGAACCAAAGTTAGATACTGCTGGGCAATTCCGAGCCATTCACCGTGAACTGTGGCGTAAAGAAATGTTTGATAATTTAGTAGGGGCGATCGCTACTACCTACGAACAGCGACAAGCCAATCAATCTGCAAGTAATGAAATTGAGCAGTTTAAAATTGGTAGCCATTGGACTGCTTATGTGCAATCCAGTGGTGATTTTATTGTTCGGAATGAAGGTAAGCGGACGATTTGTCGAGGTAATCTACAGACGAGTGAGGAGATATTTCCACTTTCAGAAGAACGTGCCAGTGATCTAGAAGCGATGATTTTAGAGAGAGAGCGATTACTTCACATAAAACATGATTTATCACATAATGGACACCATATTAGCAGTCAGGATATAGAGTTGAACTAAAGTAGTAAAAAAGATTATTTAAATGTGCTAAATAATATACGTACTTTTATCAAGTTACGATTACCTTTGAAACTGGGCGGCAAGCGGCAGGTGGTTTTTGAGTTGTCATTGTGAGAGACAATAACTCTACTACGAAACGCCCTACCTCTTCATGCTCTTATTTTGGTAACGGTATTGAATCAACAGGTAAAGATTTATCCTAACTCAATTGTTCTGCCAACCAGTCACGGAAGTTAGAATGATACAAACTGTATCGTATTTCGTTGTTTACTTGATGCTGTTGTAAAAACTCAAACCAATTTTCCAAAACTTCTTCAACATCGAATATATCTGCATCAAGAATTGGTGGGTTTGTCAAGTCAATCCTTTGAAGTATTGTACTTGCCGATATACCCTCATTTTCGGCAGTTGCGAGAACCTGCAATATTTTCATGGCAATATCTGAGAAACCCTCACCTTGCATTTGCTGCCAATGTTGGATAAATGCTGAGTCATTATCCCAGTTTTGTAAGTCATGTTGAGATAAATCGATAATTTGGGATGGTGTTTCAATTAATAAACTGGATTTTTCGGTTTTGAAGGGACGACGGGTGAGGAGAAAATAAATACCTTGGGGTAAATATCGGGGAAGATAAAACAGGTTTGTACCTAGTGGTTGATTGTTAGGGTTAATTGTATCTAGTGCATCAATGGCAATTATTAGTTTTTGTTTGGGTGCGAGTTCGTCGCTAATTTGTTGGAGTAATAAGGAGAAAAACCAACTTCCTTCCGTTGCATTATCGGGGATTTCTTCTTTTTTTCTAATTAATTGACTACAAACATATTTGATAAATTCTTCTGCGGTGTTTTTGCCTTCTATTTGGGCATTGTAATAGATAATTTTAATATCTGGATTATAATTATAACTAGCAAATTGAGCCAGGATGGCACTTTTTCCGCTACCAGGAGAACCAACGATGGTTAAATAACCGCGATCGCACTTATGTAAAAAATCGTTAATTGCGGTAAAGATAAATTCGCATTTGGTAAAGTTTTGGCTTTTTTCTAAAATTATTTTTTGAAATTCCGAATCTAATTGAGGTGGGGTATTCATGACAGTACCTCAATGTTTTCTAAGCGAAGAAAATGCAAATTTCCTAACACATCACCTGCGATTATTGTTGTACCATCGGAAGTAATCCCACAGCAACATATACTACCTTCACTTGTAAATGTGGCGATTTCCTTTCTTGTTGCGAATTCCCAGATTTTGACTGTTTTGTCATTTGAACCAGAAACCACATATTTGCCATCGCTACTGAGGGTTACTACATTAATCGAAGCGCTATGACCAATGATGGTACGAATAATAATATTTCCTGTTGTGAATTCCCAGATTTTGATTTTTTTGTCCCCAGAACCAGAAACTACATATTCGCTATCGCTGCTGAGGGCGATCGCATTAACATAACTAAGATGACCATTGAGGGTG
>NZ_CAWUDN010000062.1:0-47093 GCF_963920915.1 Nostoc sp. PCC 9305 | reverse complement strand
TATCCTCTACCCTGTATCCTCTACCCTGTATCCTCTACCCTGTATCCTCTACCCTGTATCCTCTACCCTATTCTCTTCTTTACTCCCCACTCCCTGATAAATATTAAACGCATGATAAACTTTTGTATTACTTCATCAGATTTACTCAGCACGATCGCGGCTATAACGATAAATATTATTACCTTTGTTAAAATGTCATTCTCTAGCTAGATTGGTTAAAGGCGGCAACAGCTGTTTTGGCAACAATGTAAACTGGATGTCAGCAGCAAACCCCAAATAATTTGTCCACCCCTAAATTAATATATTTTGTCACAGCTTATGAACCCTGCCCTAACTCAAATTGGCGCTCAAATGTCCAACCTGACCGGCGTCAGAGCAATCATGAAGGATATTATCGAAACATTACGAGCGGGTGCAGGGCAGCATTTTATTAATTTGAGTGCTGGTAATCCGTTGATTTTGCCAGAGGTAGAACAATTATGGCGGGATTGCACTGCACAGCTTTTGGCTAGTCCAGAATATGGTGAGGTAGTTTGCCGCTACGGTTCAAGTCAGGGCTATGCACCTTTTGTGGAAGCGATCGCTAACGATTTTAACAAACGCTACGGGTTAAACTTAAGCGATCGCAATATCCTCATTACCCCCGGTAGTCAAACCCTTTACTTCTACGCTGCCAATACCTTCGGTGGCTACACCCCCAGCGGTGAGTTAAAACAAATCGTTTTGCCTCTCAGCCCTGACTACACAGGTTACGGCGGCATTTGCTTAGTTCCAAAAGCCTTAACTGCCTACAAACCAACTCTCGATATTGATGCAGCTGCCCACCGATTTAAATATCGCCCCGACTTTAGCAAACTTACAATTACAGAAAATACGGGTTGTGTCCTCTTCTCTCGCCCCTGTAATCCCACTGGTAACGTCCTCACCGATGATGAGGTGAAAAAGATTGCCGCCCTAGCTGCGCCTTACAATCTACCCGTGTTAATTGACTCAGCTTATGCGCCCCCCTTCCCCGCATTAAATTTTACCGAAATGACACCAGTGTTTGGTGATAATATCCTCCACTGTATGAGTTTATCGAAAGCGGGATTACCAGGAGAAAGGATTGGTATAGCTATTGGGGATGAAAAGTGGATTGAAGTGCTGGAGTGTTTTCAGGCAAATATGAGTCTCCATTCTTCACGTTACGGCCAAGCGATCGCAGCTTATGCAATCAATTCTGGTGCTTTAGTGGAAATTTCTCATACTGTCATTCGTCCCTTTTACCAAAATAAATTTACCGTTTTAGAAACTAGCTTAGAACAAGCGATGCCCAAGAATTTACCTTGGTATCTCCATCGCGGTGAAGGGGCAATTTTTGCGTGGTTGTGGTTACAAGATTTACCCATCAGTGATTGGAAATTTTATCAGCAATTAAAGCAAGTAGGTGTGATTATTGTTCCTGGAAGTACCTTCTTCCCCGGTTTAGAGGAAGAATGGGCGCACAAGCACCAATGTTTCCGCATCAGCCTCACCGGCAGCGATGAGGAGATTGCCACTGCCATGCAACGTTTAGCAAAAGTAGCTGAAGAAGCTTATAAAGGTGCGGCGGTGACTGCCTAGTACCGTAAGGCGGAATTAAAAATTAAAAATTAAAAATGAATACAGCGTAAGCGTTTCATTGATTTGGAATGGTGAGGCAGTCCGGTCTTCTCCCAAAGGGAAAGGCTACCGCCAAGGGGGTTCCCCCCATGAGGAACTGCCGAACCCGTTAGCGCAGCGTTAGCGAGTCATCGAGCGTCAGGGGTGGTTTATTTCCGCCGTGTTGTATTAGTAGGAAAAATGGAAATGAAACACGAAGAAGCTAATAAAGAGATCGGAGGCAGAGGGGCAGAGAAGCAGAGGGGCAGAGGGGCAGAGAAGCAGAGGGGCAAGAAAGTAGGAGGAAATTCAAAAATTCAAAATGTCCAATCTCCAGCCCCTAATCTCCAGCCCGTAGTTGCCAGTCCCCAATCCCCAGCCCCCAATCTTGATGATTGGCTAGAAATTGGTAAAATTGTTTCCCCGCAAGGATTGTCTGGAGAATTACGGGTTTACCCTGTATCAGACTTTCCCGAAAGATTTGAGGTTCCAGGAAAACGTTGGTTGTTGTGTTCAGGTGACATAGAACCACAACCAATCGAATTATTGACAGGACGTTATATCAGTAACAAAAACTTGTATGTCATCAAATTAGCTGGTGTGGAAAATTGCGATCGCGCGGAGGCGTTGCGCGGTTGTAAGTTAATGGTGCCAGCTAGCGATCGCCCCCAATTAAGCGAAGATGAATATCATGTCCTCGATTTGATTGGCTTGGAAGTCTTCATGCAAGCATCTGGCGAACTCGTGGGTACGGTGGTAGACATCATCCCCGCTGGCAATGATTTGTTAGAAGTAAAATTACACCCATCTTTTACCACTGACAAAGAACAAGTGACAAATGACAAAAAACAAAAGACTATTTTGATTCCATTTGTGGAAGCGATCGCACCAGTAGTAGACTTGAAATCTAATCGCATTGAAATCACGCCACCGCCTGGATTATTGGAAATTAATAATTAGCTCGTTAATTGATCGGTTATGAGAGTTTAGTTATCAATTTCTTATCTCATCAAACTCATTCTGGACGGGAGCAAGGGGTGAGTAATTATTCTCTTAATGAGAATTACTGTATATTTTGAGGTATGCCAGATTATACTCTCAAGATTTGCTCTATGATTGCTCTACCTGGTATCGCCATCCAAGACAAGATATACGAAAGTTCTAATTCTCTAGTGTATCGAGGCATCAGAGACGATGAAGTAGCGATCGTCGTAAAAATGCTAAAGCTTGATTATCCCTCACCTCAAGAACTGACCCGCTACAGACAGGAATATAAAATTACCCGTTCCCTCAATCTGGAAGGAGTTATCAAGGCATACAGACAGCAGGACTATCAACGCACTCTGGTGATTCTCTTAGAAGATTTTGGGGGAGAGTCGCTAGAGAAATGGATGCACAAGCGCCCAAATATCTTCTGCCCCATGCCCTTATCCACTTTTCTCGGTGTTGCGATCGCCCTCACCGATATTCTAGGCAGAATCCATGCAGCCAATGTCATTCATAAAGATATCAACCCTGGAAACATAGTCCTGAATCTGGATACTGGGGTTGTCAAAATTATTGATTTTGGGATTGCCACCCAATTTAACCGCACGAATCCGACTTTCAAAAGTCCTCATGTTTTAGAAGGGACACTTGCATATATATCTCCAGAGCAAACCGGGCGGATGAACCGTTTACTCGATTACCGCACCGATTTTTACTCCCTTGGTGTGACGTTCTACGAACTGCTAACTGGACATCTGCCGTTTTCCACAACGGACATACTTGAGCTAGTCCACTGTCATATAGCTAAACAGCCTGTTCCGCCTCATGAAATAAATACAACGATTCCTAAGCCAGTTTCAGATATTATTCTTAAACTGATGGCGAAAAATGCACAAGAACGCTATCAGAGTGCCTGGGGAATCAAAGCGGATTTAGAAATCTGTGCTGACCAATTAAAAGAAATCGGTCAAATCTCTAGCATTCAACTTGGGCTTCAAGACGCTTCGGGTCAGTTTCAAATTCCCCAAAAACTTTATGGGCGGGACAAAGAAGTTGCAATGTTACTGGCGGCGTTTGTTCGCATAGCGTGTCCAGAGTCAAATCCCGTCGCTGCTTTATCAAACAATTCAGAAACAACTTCACAAAGCGAACAAAGAGGCAAACCAAAATTCCAAGTCGAAATGATGTTGGTATCAGGCTATGCTGGCATAGGGAAATCTGCGTTAGTGCAAGAAATCTATAAACCAATTACCCAAAAGCGCGGCTATTTTATCTCTGGTAAATTCGATCAATTTCAGCGTAATATTCCTTACAGCGCGATCGCAAATGCCCTGCAAAAATTGGTGCAGCAATTGCTCAGTGAACCAGACGAACAAGTGCAACAGTGGCGATCGCTCTTACTTACAGCTTTGGGAAACAACGGACAAATCATCGTTGATGCGATCCCCGAAGTTGAATTAATTATCGGCAAGCAGTCGCCCGTACCAGAAGTTGGAGCAACTGAAGCTCAAAATCGCTTTCATCGAATCTTTGGGCAGTTCGTGCGGGTGTTTTGTTCAGAATCACATCCCCTGGCGATCTTCTTAGATGATTTGCAGTGGATAGACTCAGCAACGCTGAAGTTAATCGAGTTGATGTTGCTAGATGAGCAAACCAAATCACTATTTTTGATTGGAGCTTATCGAGATAATGAAGTAAATCCAACCCATCCATTAGCATTAATGCTAGAGAGACTGCGAAAACAAGGGGCAGTGCTTCAGGAAATTACCCTAACACCATTAACTCTGGGCCCGTTGAGTCAGTTAATTGCCGAGACGCTACATCGAAATGCAGACACCGTTCGTCCGTTAGCTGAGTTAGTATTGCGTAAAACTGAGGGCAATCCTTTCTTTGTCAGTGAATTTTTGAGAATGCTACATAGCGAAAATTTATTGATATTTGATGCTGAACACTTAAGTTGGCAATGGAACATTGCTCAGATTCAAGCCCAAAATATCACCGAGAATGTTGTGGAGTTAATGCTTCACAAGCTAAAGAAACTACCAGAGAATACACAGCAAATTCTGCGTTTAGCCGCTTGTGTTGGGGCTGAATTTAATTTAGATACATTGTCGATTGTTTGTGAGAAAACTCCTAAAGCGATTTTCCGGGATTTACTGGCAGCCATCCAAGCTGGGTTAATTCAACCTCTATCTGAATTAGACGAAGACTTGTTAATTCAAGAGTATAAGTTCTTGCACGATCGCGTGCAGCAAGCAGCATATATCTTAATAGATGAGTTGCAAAAACAAGTTGTTCATTTACAAATTGGCCGCAATCTCCTCGGAAAAATTTTGTCAGAGAGACTATCAGACAGACTGTTTGAAATTGTCGATCATCTCAATCATGGGATTGAGCTTGTTGCAGATCAACCCGAACGCAATGAAATTGCTAGATTAAATTTCATCGCCGGACAGAAAGCAAAAGCGGCGATCGCCTATAGTATGGCTCAAAAATATTTAGCCACAGCAAGAGTTTGGCTAGCAGCTGCTAGCTGGCAAACAAATTATGACCTGACATTAGAATTATATTTAGAAACAACAGAAGTCGCGTATTTATGTGGCGATTTTGAACAGGTAGAATACTGGGTGGCGATCGTTCTACAAGAAGCCAAGACTATTCTCGACACCGTAAAAGTTTACGAAGTCAAAATTCAAACCGACATCGCACAGAACCAGCTATTAAAAGCAATTAACACTGGATTGCAAGTGTTGCAGCAACTGCGGATCAGTTTTCCCGAAACCCCCAGTCAGTCAGATATTCAGCTTGAACTAGACGCGATCGCATCACTCTTTAGTGAGAAGCAGATTAAAGACTCGATCCATTTACCGCAAATGACCGAGCCAGACAAGTTAGCAGCAATGCGAATCCTCTCTAGAATTACGATTACGGCCTGGATTGCCGCTCCTGATTTAATGGCCTTAGTGGTATCTAAACAAGTCAGCTTATCATTCGAGCATGGAAATTCCTTTGCGTCTTCCTTTGCTTATGCCAACTTTGGATTAGTTCTGTGTGGAAAGGTCGAAGACATCGAGACGGGCTACGAGTTTGGACAGTTAGCTTTAAGGCAGTTGTCACAACCTAAGTCCCATTCACTCAGAGCTAGAACATTGCTCATCGTGAATACCTTTATCATTCATTGGAAAGAGCATGTAAGAGAGACATTGCAGCCATTACTAGAAGTCTATCAAAGTGGGCTAGAAACCGGGGATTTAGAGTTTGCTGCCTATGGCGCTCACTCTTATTGCTTTAACTCCTATGTTGTCGGAAACGAACTCGTGGAGGTTGAACGCGAGATGGCGCGATACAATGAAGCACTTCGTCAAATCAAACAGGAAACAGCACTAACCTGGAATCAAACATTTCACCAGGCGATCGCCAATTTGATGGGATACTCGGTCAACCCAACCCGTTTAGTTGGCAAATTCTACAATGAGGAGAATGGATTGCCACAACACGAAGCAGCAAATGATGGAACTGCAATCTTTGATGTCTATTTTAGTAAACTTTTCCTGTGCTACCTATTTTCTGAGTATACTCAGGCAGTTGAAAACTCAACCATAGCAGAACGTTATTTAATCCGAATAACAGGCACACCTATTGCGCCTTTTTACTACCTATATGATACTTTGGCAAGACTCGCAACATACCCCGAAAGCAGCGCTCAAGCGCAAGAGGAAATACTCAAAAAAATTGCAGTTAGCCAGGAGAAAATAAAGCAATGGGCACATTATGCGCCCATGAATCATTTGCATAAATATCATTTATTGCAAGCAGAGACTGCACGAGTTTTGAGTCAGTTACTTGAGGCAGAAGAATTCTACGAGCAAGCAATTCTTGGGGCTAAAGACAACGAGTATTTGCAAGAAGAAGCATTAGCTTATGAATTAGCTGCTAAACATTATCTGGCAAGAGGTAGAGAAAAAATCGCCCAAACTTACATGAAGGAAGCACATTATTGCTATGAACGCTGGGGAGCATACGCGAAAGTCAAAGATTTAGAAACTCGCTATCCCCAGCTATTTCCTCAGTCGTCGGGCATGGCTCACACGCCAATTCGCACTACTTCTGGAACTACCTCTAATCACTCACCTATCGCTTTCGATTTAGTAGCAGTGATGAAAGCTTCCCTTGCGATTTCGAGTGAAATTGAACTGGATAAGTTACTCAGTTCCTTGATGAAGATATTAATCGAAAATGCTGGCGCACAAACAGGATTTTTGATTTTGGAAAACTCAGGAAAATGGGTGATCGAAGCTTCTTGTGAACTCAATGACGGTGAGAAGGTCTGTGCTACGCAAGTGCTACAATCGCTCCCAACTGCAAATCATTTACCTGAATCAATTATTAATTATGTTATCCATACTCATGAATCTATCATATTAAATGATGCAACTCGGGAAGGTCATTTTATCAATGAGCCATATATTCAGCAGAACCAAATTCAATCACTGCTCTGTTTGCCACTGCTGAATCAGAGCAAGCTTGTCGGCGTGTTGTATATAGAAAATCGGTTAGCGGCTGGGGCATTTACACCAGAGCGATCGCAAGTCTTAAATCTGCTATCCACTCAAGCAGCGATCGCCATTGAAAATGCCAAACTTTACTCCAAGCTCCGGAAGAGTGAAAGTCAGATGGCTCAATTTCTAGAAGCGATTCCGGTGGGAATTGGCATCGTCGATGCGGCAGGTTGCCCTTACTACGCTAATCAACGAGGCGTTCAGTTAATGGGCAAAGCGATTGATTCTTCTGTCCCACCGGGTCAACTTTCAGAAGTTTATCAATTCTACATTATGGGAACAGATCAAATCTACCCAACAGAAAGACTGCCAGTCATCCGGGCATTAAGCGGCGATCGCACCAGGGTTGACGACATAGAAATTCACCAACACAACGTAACCATTCCCGTTGAGGTATGGGGAACTCCAGTTTTTGATGAACAGGGCAATGTAGTTTATGCGATCGTCGCCTTTCAAGACATCACAGAGCGCAAACAAGCAGAACACCTCTTAGCCAATTACAACCGCACTCTAGAGCAACAAGTCGCAGAACGAACTTCCGCTTTACAAAAAAGCGAAGCCGCACTGCGCGATGTCTACGACAAGCTTCGCTTACGCGAACAAGAATTACGACTGATCGCAGACGCTCTACCAGTTCTGATCAGCTATGTGGATGCAAATCAGCGCTATCAGTTTGTTAACCGTACCTATGAGGTTTGGTTTAACCGTAGTCGAGATGAGATTTTGGGCAAGTATGTTCATGAACTTCTGGGTGAGACGGTTTATCAACGGTTTGAGCCGTATATCAATCAAGTATTTGAAGGGCAAACTGTAACCCTGGAAGCAGAAATTCCCTTTTCGTTTGGTAAAAGGTGCATCAGTGCTACCTTGATCCCCGATTGCGATCGCCCAAGGGGCAGTGCCAAAGGCGATCGCAATGCTCAATTGAGAGGATTCTACAGTCTAATCACAGACATTAGCGAACAGCGAAATGCGGCGCTGCGCGAACAAAAACGCGCCGAGCAAGCCTCAATTCTGGAAGAACGCAACCGCATGGCGCGAGAAATTCACGATACGCTAGCCCAGTCTTTCACAGGCATTCTTGTTCAAGTGGGAGCTGCAACGCAAGTGCTAGCGGACGATATAGAAGCGACACAGGCACACCTGGAAATAATTGATGAACTAGCACGAATCGGACTTGCTGAGGCGCGGCGATCGGTGGTAGCGCTTCGTCCTCAGCTATTGGAAGATGGCAATTTACATAGTGCCCTTCATCGCCTTGTGACTCAAATGAGAGCTGCTGCGGATACCGCTCTGATCTACGAAATCAAAGGCACAGCCTATTCCTTGCCAGCCGAGGTTGAAAATAACTTACTACGAATTGGACAGGAAGCATTAACCAATGCCATAAAATACGCTGATGCTGCCGAAATTCGTGTTGAGTTGGTATATGACAATGCCCAATGTCTTCTGCGCGTTAAAGACGATGGACGAGGTTTTGGGGTTGGTACAATCCCATCGGTTGGCGGATTTGGATTGCTGGGAATGAGCGAGAGAGCAGAACATCTTGGAGCGCAACTGAGTATTCAGAGCCAACCTGGGCAAGGAACAGAAATTGTTGTCATTGTCAATCGAGAGTGAGAATATTATTAAAAATGCACTGGTTACAAACGTAACCTGTAGTAGCTCAATTTTTCATTCTTCATAATTATGAGCCAATCAACGAATATTCGGGTTCTGATTGTTGACGATCATTCCATTGTCAGGCAAGGATTGACAACCATCATTAACCGTGACCCAGAGATGACGGTGATTGCTCAAGCAGAAAATGGACAACAGGCGATCGCGCTTTTTCGTGAATACCAACCAGATGTAACGCTAATGGATTTACGAATGCCCCAGATGGCAGGAGTTGAAGCCATTACTGCTATTTGTGCTGAATTTATTGCTGCCCGAATTGTTGTGCTGACAACCTACGATGGTGATGAAGATATTTATCGCGGATTACAGGCAGGCGCTAAAGGATATTTGCTCAAAGATGCTAAACCCAATGAACTTCTGAGTGCCATTCGCACAATTCATCGCGGTCAGCAGTATATTCCACCCGAAGTAGGGGCAAAACTGGTGCAGAGGATGAGCAATCCAGAACTGAGTGAGCGAGAGCTAGATGTACTCCGTTTAATGGCGCAAGGAATGAGTAATTTAGAAATTAGCAGTACTTTGAGTATCGGTGAAAGCACCGTTAAATCTCACGTTAATCGAATTTTGAGTAAATTGGGAGTGAGCGATCGCACTCAAGCCGTGATTATTGCTGTTAAACGAGGAATTGTCAATTTGTAATATCAATTGTGCAATTAAATATCTATATAATTAAATTCCCCCCTTTTAAGGCTACCATCTACACACAAATCTTTTAAAGTTACTACGTAATCTAAAGTAAGTTAATTTTTGCAGGTCGATGCAACAAAGGTGCAGGTCAATGCAACTAATAAATACAAGATCGACATTATGCCTCGTATTCAGCTAGCGTATCCCAAAATTCCTGGTAGTAAAAACTACCCATCCGGGCGCTGTATTGCCTTCGAGAAGTACGACGGGACTAATCTGCATTGGGTTTGGGAATTTGAACTTGGGTGGTACGGATTTGGGACTCGGCGCGATCGCTTCGATTTCGATGAGAAAGGAATCGCTGACTTTAACGCCGCCCATCCAGGCTTGGAAGCAGCACATAGCATATTTCAAACGCTTTTTGCGACCCCGTTAGATAAACTGTTTCAGGAAAATCCTATTTATAATAGTCCAGAAATCACCGTCTTTACTGAGTTTTTCGGTGCTAGTTCCTTTGCGGGTATGCACAAACCCGACGAACCGAAACAACTGATTCTGTTTGATGTAGAGACTAATCGCGGTATAGTTCCGCCGGAAAAGTTTGTACAGGATTTTAGTGATTTAGCGATCGCCCGCGTTGTCTATCGTGGCAAACTCACCGGACAATTTGTAGAAGATGTCCGCGCTGGGAAGTATGGCGTAGCTGAGGGTGTCGTGTGCAAAGGTGGTAACAGCCCTGTGGACTTGTGGATGGTAAAAATTAAAACTAATGCCTATATGAAAAAGCTACAGCAAGCCTTCCAAGATGACTGGGAAAACTATTGGGAGTGATAATGTGGATTCCAACTAAAGTTGGAGTTAACCATTTTGGCCAATGCATGAAATGCTGTTCAGCCATCAACAAGAGTTGGGAAACGGCTATCTGGTGGAGTATGCCAATAATCTAGGACTTGATATTTCCCAATTTCTGCAAGATATATCTAAAAAAGTGTACATCGATCGCATCAATGAAGATATTCAAAGTGGATTATACAGTGGAGTAACGGCTGCCCCAGCACTGTTTGGCTATCGGATTGCGGCTAAATATCCAGAGCGAGTAGAAGCGCTGATTGTCCAAAACGGGAATGCCTACGAAGAAGGTTTGCGCGAATTTTGGGAACCGCTCAAGGCTTGGTGGTGTGGGGCAAAAATGATCGTAGAAGCAGCCTACGCCTACAAACGCGACTTGCAGAACCTTGAGTTTTATTTGTTCGATACCGGGCACTTTGCCTTGGAAGAAGAAAGCGATGCGATCGCAAACTACATCGCTCAATTTCTCACTTCACAACTGCAACCCATCTCCATCTAATGAGTGCAAATCTGTCTACGGATGAAGTTGTAGCAGCAATCAGGAGAATCCCAATGTCTTAACATTAGGTAAATGCGCTTCTTCTAAGACCAAAAAGCGATGTCTGCGGTGAGCGATCGCTTCCAACGGGGTGTAGCCCATCGCGAACAGCGTCTTGTAAAGCCTGCGGCATAGCTTCCGTAGCGATCGCTTGGCCCTGTCCAGTTGAGCAAATTCATATCTAGCAATCTTTTTGGACTTTCCTATCCGTCGAACTCAGGTTTTTTTGGCGATCGCAAAAGTTTTCGGTCTACCGATATTTATTCCCATAACAGTACAGATGGCAACATCTCTGGGTATGCCAGCCGTAACATTTGGTAGGCAATCCCTGCTGTCCCCTGGAAAAAACCGGGATTAAACAAAGAGTTTGGTAAGTTGTTAAAGAGATGATATGTAACCGCTCTATCTGGTTGAGCCACTAACCAAGCAGTCTGCTTTTGGGCAATTTCTAGCAAATGGGGACGGAATAGTTTTTGTCCTGCCACCAACAACACCTCTATACGACCAAAATTGCCACAGCAGAGATGGTCTAAACCCTGTAAGCCATACTTCAGAGTTGTCTGCAATGCAACTTCCACATCTTGAAGTATTTCATCCGTTTGGTAAATTGACAAACCACCCAAACGTGACAAAGCAATACCAGGAGCGCCATGACACCAACTAACCAGAAACCTAGATTGGCATAGCCCATCAGAAATATCGCGCAAGTCTGGCCAATTGGCAGCGGTGGTTGAGAAAACACTGCATTCGTAAGCAATTCCCTCCTGAGCCGCTTGTAAATAGGCTTGGTCTTCGGTGACAGCATAGAGCCGTAATAAAGCATAAGCAATACCACCCGCCCCATGCGAGAAACCTGTTAATGGCTTTTGGGCTATATTTTTCCAGGCTCTAGGCTGTTCTTGTTCATTGACGCGATGCAAAAGTAAATGTTGACCGCAGTTAATAGCTTGGTCTAAAACCTTTGCTTCACCTGTTGCTTGATAAAGTGTTAATAACCCTAAAATTGCTCCCACTGCTCCTCCAATTACATCTAACTGTTGGTCAGCAGCGATTAATTCTGGTGTAATTAACTGAGCAGCTAGCCGCGCATCTTCGATGAGTGCTGTATTTGATAAAAATTGGCTGATTTTAACTAGAGAATAAATCATAGAGCCAATTCCTGTTGCTCCACCGATGCCAATTCGGTTAGCAAATTTTTGCGCGAATAAATTGTTGGATGTCTGCAATACTGTCTGCAAAGATTGTAGGGCATTCAAAGCCAAATTGCCCCACTGGGCATTACCTGTGACACGAGTAAGAGCCGCCAGAAATAAAGCGACACCACAACTACCATCGTAGAGACTATAACCCAAAGGCTGGAATTGGAACCGTTCAGCATTAGGAACATAGCTAAAGCCAATCCAGTTGACATTGCCAGCAGAATCATACAGAGACCTGGCTTGAATTTCCTCAGCAATAGCTTCAGCTTGCTGGAGCAGTTGAGAGGAAGTTAAAGGAGCAATTTCAGAGAAATTAGTAGTTTTTAAAGAGTTAGAATTTGGTGGTTCTTCAGCAACAAAATTTTGCCCCACTCTGGCATAAAAAGAGCCTTGAATAATCCCTATTTGGCTAGCTAAATCTGTTTCGTTGAGGCTTTGTAACCGCTTAAGAAATTGGTTATAACTTGGTTGTTTAAAATATTTTTCTATCGGTTGCTTTAGCCCAACAGTTAGGGCATCACTACTACAAGATGTCCCAAAGTAGGGAATATCCAACTGCTCTAAGGATTGGAGTTCCGATCGCAAAATTGCCCAAGCCTGTGGTTTTTGCCCAGATGTCAGACAAGTTTGACAAAGGATATCCAATTCAATACTACGCGCAATTCCATAACGCAGAAATTCTGGTGTCAGCGTTTTTTCTAAAAGGATGTGATAAAAATTGGTAGGGCGGAAAATAAACCGTACCTGTTGTGCTTGTAGTGCTGTGACAAAATCATCATTTGCTAGGAGTGCCGATCGGCGATCGCTCAAAAAATGATACATTTGCCTAAACCCCACGACTATCTCCTCCAAATAGTCGTTAGGCGAGAGCGCAACCCCATGCAACATCGGCACATTTGCCTGGACAGGTAATTTCACTTCTTCATATACCAAGTGCATTTCGTCCGTATTGACGGCTTTCCAGCGTGGCATTCGCCAAGGTGCTTGCTGGGAGTTAACACTACCTATAGCGCTGACATCGTAGGCAACTCGTTTGTCTGGGCTAAAGTCCCAACGGGGCAAAAGTCCAGTTCGCAGCACGGAATCCTGGAAATGTTGCTCAATTTCACTCATTTCTTCTATAGCTTGCACAGAGCCTTCTATCGGGTTGGTTTGAGGGTGTAATAGAGTTTCTGCGTCAATCAGCATCGGATGTTCACCGCAAGCAATTAAATTCTCGTAATGACAGTCATTCCCCCCCAGAACATACAATACGCACAACAGCATTCCAGCTCGCTGATAGAAGCGCTGTGCTGCTGCTTCATCCTCACATGGTAATTGTTCTATATAATCAAAAACCCAACCATAGGTATGGCGATCGAGGACTTTAATGACTTTGAAAATTAAAGGTGCATCGTGTTGATTACACCAATTTAATAACTGGTTATAAATAACTTCTAAACCTAAATTTTTGGGTTTATAAACTAATTTATTCCCAGATACAAAAGTTAGAATTAAGACAGAACGACCGCGATTATGCACATCGGAAAGCGAACCATCAATAGCTGTCACCTTCCCTAAAGTAACTTCTGTAAAATCTAAAATTCTCGCAATTTTAGCTCGATCGGCTTGCAAACGTTGCAGAAATTCTGCTGTTGCCTCCACCCAAAAATCAACAGTTGTTGCAATTAACCTACCTAAAACAGCATACTTTTTAAAAAAACCTAGCAACCCATCTTTTAATAGATCGTCGGCAAAATCAAGATAATACTTTTTAGTAGGACTGCCTAATATCCCTTCTGCTGATAATTTTAATTTCTCTAACATTAAGTTGAGTAAACTATAATTATAGGGACGGAAATTAGTAAATTCTAATTGGAAGGTTTTGGCGCTAAGATTTACCAATCTTTGTAGTAAGCCATGCTCTAATTGTAGGTAAGCTGATTCTGAAAGCAGGTTTAAAGGTAAACAGTCCGGGGATAGCGACATCGAACCCAAAAAAGTTAGTAATTTTTGTCGCCCTACTAAGACAGCAGGTAATAATATATCTGCAAAAGGTAACGGCTTTTCACCTTCTATTGTTAATTTCCAGGTTTCTGAAGTTACTTCATTTAAATTAAATTTGGTAGAAGTTTCAATAATCTCTTTTAAAGTTTTTGCCCAGTTTGGTAGCGGCTCCGATTCTGTTAAAGATACACTCAATAGTACCGAACGAACTGTATTAATATCTAATCCATCCCATTGCAGGCGCTTGGAGAATTTTTCCCAATTACCTTGAGCAACAACTTCACACCAATGCTTGATTAACTCATCATTAGTTTCTTCTTTATTAATTGAGTTTGTCCTTTTACTAAGGCATTCTGATAAAGAATTTGCCCGAGAAATAATTTGTAATAAATCATCATTAATCATTGACAAATCCTTATATAAAAAACTACTTATGGGACTTCCAAATAAAAAAATACTCAAAAAAGTGGCGAAAAAACTCTCTCCTCCTTATTTCTCTGTGTTCTCTGTGTCTCTGCGGTAGCCTGCGGCAAGCCGAAGCGTCTACGTTTAATTGATATATGTAGAACTCATGCAAAACTCTGTCAGAAAACTTGTAGAATAGCCCCTTCTCTACGTTCCCTACGGGACACTGACGCGAATGTGCAGCGTCTCGCAGACAGATGCATATTCGTAACTTGCTTCAACCTACGAATATGCGTCTACATGAATTGCCCCTACCTAAAAATCAGGCTTTCGGCTATTGCTCATACAAGATTTCAACCGATCCGCTAGCACTCTAACATGAGGTTCAGCAAGCATTGTCACATGATCCCCCAGTACCTCATAGATATCTATTGGTTCAGTAGTCAATTCACCCCAACCCAAAGCAGGTTGAGAAAAGCTCTCAGAAAACACCCCTCTAGAATCTTCAGCTACCATCTCAGAAGCTCGCAGGAGAGTAATTTTACCTCGATAAATTTGTGGTAGATAATTCAATAAAGCTTGATGACTCGCTTTTTGGACTTCCAATATCTGGCGAATCATATCATGGCCAGCATCTGGGGGAATGAGATCGGCCCGTCTCAATTTCTCTAAAAAATAGTTGAATTGCGCTTCGGGTTCTAACTGCTGGAGTTCTGTGTAGTCAACCGCCAGTTTTTTCTCAAAAAATCTTTCTAGCACTTGCGATCGCTTCACCATCCATCTCGCATCATCTATTGGTTCAATAACTCCTCTATGAATTGGTGCTGGTGTATCCATAATCACAAGTAAACCTATCTCTTGTCCTAGCTGTTGTAGCTGTTGAGCCATTTCAAAAGCTACAAGTCCGCCAAAGGAATGTCCACCCAAAAAGTATGGCCCTGTCGGCTGAAAAGCTTGTAAGGCTTCGATATAATGGGCTGCCAAATCAGGAATATTAGTATAAGGTTGTCGTTGTCCATCAACTCCAGGGGCTTGTAGAGCGTAAAGCGGTTGATCTGGACTGAGATAGCGTCCCAAAGCTACGTATCCCAGAACATTGCCCCCAATTGGATGGGCGCAGAATAAAGGTGGTTTGGAACCTGCGGTTTGGATGCCAACTAAGGGACACCAAGACCGAGAAGGCGTTTCGGAGCGGAGAATGGTCGCCAGATGTTCGATTGTTCCGCCTTGAAAGAGAATCGATAAAGGTAGCTCCCGACCGAACTGCTGCTGAATCAAAGCCATCAGACGCACCGCTAGTAGGGAGTGACCGCCAATGTCAAAGAAGTTGTCTGTGACACCTATGGGATAGATGTTCATAACCTCTTCCCAAATCTGCACTAGTTCTAGTTCCAAGCTGTCGCGGGGCATAACAAAGGTTGCCAATTTCAAGCTTCTGTTTGTATCGGGGGCGGGGAGGGCTTGGCGATCGACTTTACCATTGGAGGTCAGAGGTAAGGTGTTTAGGCTCGTTAGGGCGGCAGGAAGCATGTAGTCTGGTAAGTGTTCTTTGAGATAATCCTTTAGCTGTTGCTGATTGATTGTCATCCCATTTTGAGGAATGATATAAGCTATTAAACGCTTACCAAAGCGGTCTTCATCGGCTGCCACGACGCAGGTAAGTACATCTGGGTGTTGGCGCAATACCGTCTCAATTTCCCCTAATTCGATCCGAAAACCACGAATCTTCACTTGATAATCGATACGGCCCAGAAACTCAATATTGCCATCTGGGAGATAACGTGCCAAATCTCCTGTCTGATACAGGCGATTAGATTTTAGATTACCAGTTTTAGAGGATCGTAAGTTATCATCCCGATCGCTGAATTCAAAATCCCAAATCGGCAATTTAAAATCGATAAATGGATTCGGGATGAATTTCTCTTGGGTCAAGTCTGGACGGTTGAGGTAAGCTTGGGCAAGTCCAATGCCACCAATGTACAGTTCTCCTGGCACGCCGATGGGTACGGGTTGGAGATGGCGATCTAAAATATAGACTTGGGTGTTGGCAATTGGACGACCGATAGACGGTTGATTTTGGGTATCCGTGCATTCGGCAATGGTGGCACAGACGGTTGCTTCAGTCGGCCCGTATGCATTAAAGAAGCGGCGATCGCGTCCCCAACGCGCTACTATATCAGCAGAACAAGCTTCTCCAGCGACGATGATTGTCTGTAAAGCTGGAAGTTCTTCAACTGGTAGCACTGCTAGTACAGATGGTGGTAAGGTGACGGTTGTGATGGCGCGATCGCGCAACAAGCGCAGCAAGTTTGCACCAGGAAGCAGAGCATGGGTGGTTGCTAAACAAAGTGTTGCTCCTGCTACTAGAGCCATAAAAATTTCACTGATTGAGGCATCGAAGCTGAGGGAGGCAAACTGAAGGACGCGGCTATCAGGTCGGATATCGAAGGCTTGAATTTGGGCTGTAGCTAAGTTGCACAATCCTCGATGGGCGAGGAGAACGCCCTTGGGTTTACCAGTGGAACCGGATGTATAAATAATGTAGGCGAGGTTATCGGCTGTGACAACTTGGTTCAGGTTAGTACTGCTGTGTTGGGCGATGATTTCCGATTCTCGATCTAGAAAAACTACAGTTGTGCTTTTTCCTGCTTCAATGTCCAATGACTGTTGAGTGAGTAGCACCGACAATCTCGCGTCTTTGATCGTGAAAGCTAGGCGTTCTTTGGGATATTTAGGATCTAACGGTACATAGACACCACCCGCTTTCAGGATGCCTAAAATGCTCACAATCGTTAAAAGCGAACGCTCCATACAAACTCCCACCGGCATCTCTGGTTTTATCCCCAGTGAACGCAAGTAATGAGCTAGCTGATTGGCTTGGGTGTTTAACTCCTGGTAGGTGAGTGTAGAGTCATTAAATATCAGTGCGATCGCATCGGGCGATTGCTCGACTTGAGCCTCAAATAGTTGATGAATGCAGACATCGCTAGGATAGTCTGTTTGAGTATTGTTCCACTCCCACAATAACTGCTGGCGTTCGACTGTCGTCAACAAAGGTAACTCATCCAAAGGCTGTTTAGGATTAGCAACAATGCCCGCTAACAAAGTTTGAAAATGAACCAGCATCCGGTTAATCGTGGCGGCATCGAATAGTTCGGTTTTATACTCCAAACACCCAGTTAATCCTTCCTCAGTTTCTTTAAAAGATAAGGTTAAATCCAACTTGGCTGTGCCGCTATCTATCGGCTGAGAACTCAAGGTCAAACCAGGAAGTTTCAGTTCTGTTCTGGGAGCATTATAGAAAGCGAACCCAACTTGAAATAGCGGTGAGTAACTGAGGTGGCGTTCTGGCTGTAATTCCTCCACCAGTTTTTCAAAGGGCAAGTCTTGGTGATTAAATGCTGCTAAGGCAACTTCCCGCACCTGTTCTAACAGCTGCAAAAATGTTGGGTTGCCAGAAAGGTCAGTCCGTAGCACCAAAGTATTGACAAAACAGCCAATTAGTTGTTCTACTTCCGGTAGGTTGCGACCTGCTGTCGCTGTGCCAACTAGCAAATCTGTTTGACCTGTGTAGCGATAAAGTAAGGTCTTGAATGCCGCCAGCAGTGTCATAAATAGAGTTGCACCTGACTGCTGGCTTAGGTTCTTCAACGCCTGGGATAGAGTCTTAGATAGTGTCAGCGATCGCTTTGCTCCTTGGAAAGTTGGCTGTGGCGCTCGCGGACGGTCGGTAGGCAACTGCAACAAAGGCAACTTACCACTCAGCTTTTGTTTCCAGTAGGCAAGCTGGGTTGAAAGTACCTCGCCCTGTAACCACTGTCGCTGCCATTCGGCAAAGTCTGCATACTGGATGGGGAGTTCAGGGAGTGGATGCGGTATGCCAAGAGAGTTCGCTTCATAAAGTACTGCTAATTCCCCAATTAGCACTCCCATAGACCAAGCATCGAAAACAATGTGGTGAATAGTCAAAATTAGTACATAGTTATCTTTATCTAATTGCAGCAACGTTGCTCTTAATAACGGTGCTTTAGATAGATCGAAGGGCTGTGCTGCTTCCTTCTCTATTAGGAATTTTACTGTATCTATTTGTTCTTTTTTTGCTATTAACCTGAGTTCCACTTCCTTGAGCGTGAAGCTGAAACTGGGAGCAATCACTTGTAGCGGTTCCCCATCTACCGCTTTAAAGGAAGTACGCCAGATTTCATGACGCTGAATAATTTCGTTCAGACTCTTTTCTAATGCTGCTACGTTGAGTAAACCTTGGATTTCAACGGCTCCAGAAATGTTGTATACCGAGCTACCGGGGGTTAATTGGTCAAGAAACCATAACCGTTGTTGAGCAAAAGAGAGACGAAGTTTAGCATTGCGTGAGGTGGGTAGCAATGGTCTATAAGTCGCAGGAGTAACTGTAGCTTGCCACAGAAAATCGAGAATTTCCGCCTTGCGCTGTGATAACTCGGCTTTGAGAGCAGGTGTCAGCGTTCCTTGGGGAGCGCTATAACGGAGGCGAAGCTCCTGTGGAGCCGCGCCTTCCACCCACAGTTTGATATTGCTACGGCGCAACTCAGATAAAAACTCGATGGTTGTCATAATTCTCCCTCCTCCAATGCGCCCTCAAGATGTGGACTTTCTTTTACCCAATGCAGAGTTTCAATGCTTTCAGCTTGAGTAGCTAATGTTGGCGACTCAAACAGCGATCGCAAAGGTATTTCTACTTGAAAGGTTTTAGCCACGCGAGAAAGTAGCTGAGTGGCGTTGAGGGAGTGTCCGCCTAATTCAAAAAAATTATCGTTTAACCCTACTCGGTCAAGATTCAGGACTTGTGACCAGATTTGCGCCAACTGTGTCTCTATGGGTGTCTGGGGTGGTACAAAAGTTCGATTTTGTTGTCGGTTGGGTGCGGGAAGCGATCGCTTATCCACTTTACCGCTAATGGTTCTTGGCAAAGCATCCATCAGCACGAATACTGAAGGTATCATCGATTCTGGCAGGGATTGTAATAAAAAATCTCTCAATTTCCCTGATTCCAATTCTTCTTTGAGAACAACATAGGCACACAAATATTTATGACTATTTGCGTCTTCACGATCTACGACAACCACATCTTTAACTAATGGATGAAGTCGCAGATAATTTTCAATTTCTCCTAATTCTATTCTCACTCCTCTAATCTTGACTTGCCCATCTCGGCGACCCAAACATTCAAAATTTCCATCTTCTAAAATTCGACCTAAATCACCTGTTTTATAGACGATATCATTGGGATTATTACTAAAAGGATTGGGAATAAAAACTTGATTGGTTAACTCTGGCTGCTGATAATATCCCAAGGTACGATAGGGAGTCCGAATATAAATTTCACCCACCATTCCCGGAAGACAAACTTTTCCTCGCTCATCAACAACTAAAGCCGCAGCTCCATCCATAGGCTTCCCAATAGGGATAGAGCATCGTTCTTTATCAGCAGCCTTGACGAAATAAAAGAACTTCGTCATTGTTGTTTCTGATGCCCCATAAAGATTGACTAACTGAATTTTGTCGCCGTAAATATCCATCCAACGGCTAATATCCGCAGGCAGTAGGGGTTCTCCAGATAAAAGAATATACTGCAAAGATGAAAAACTTTTCGGGTCTAAATCTTCATTCAGAAGAGAGCGAAATAAGGACGGTACACAATGAATTAGATTTATTTGCTGACGTTCTATCCATTCAATTAGCTTTCTAGCATCAAGGATAATATCAATTTCTTCCGGTATGCAAACGACACCACCAGCACATAAGGGAACAAAAATATCTCTTAAAAAAGCATCAAAAGCGGGAGTAATTAATTGACTAACTCTGGTGAACTCTTTAATCCCAAGTGTTTGGATTTCCCAGTTGATGAAATGAGCGATCGCTTTCAGACGACCTGCTATTCCTTTGGGCTTACCCGTCGAACCAGAGGTGAAGTATAAGTAGGACATATCGTCTGGTTCTATCTGAATATTTGGCTTCTCAATTTGAGAATATTCTGCATACTTATTCAGGTAGCAATTCAGAAGATTAAAACTATCAAAATTGCGATTTTCTTCCAAACAAATAACTGGCGATTGTAAAAATTCTGCTATTCTACCATTGCTAATTTTCGTTAATCCAGTGGCATCAACGATTAACCATTGTGGAGCTACTTCTGCAATCATGGTATGAATTCGCTCATCAGGTAAATCAGGAACTAGCGGTACAAAGACACAGCCTGCTTTTAAAATGCCGATGATTGCAATAATAAATTTAACAGAATCTTTAGCCAAAATCGCTACTATTGAGCCTTTAATAGCGCCATGTTCAATGAGAAAATTTGCAAGTTTATTTGACTGCGTTTCAATTTCACCATAGGTAAATTGTCGTTCGCCACAATCAATAGCTATATTTTTGCTAAATTTATCAGCAGTTTCACTAAACCAATCTTGAATATAAATTTGAGAGTTCATATTTTTTGGAATTATATTGGTCTATTGCTTGAGGAACATTTAAATCTGGCGAAAATATCCGGGAGAGAAACTGGAAAGCCGCAATTATGTTTGGTAAATCTGTATAATTTTGTAGATGTGAAATACTCCATAGTTCTTGTGCTATTATCGTCAGCGGATCTAAAAAGATATTTTCGTGTTGCTTACCTGTAACTGACTCTAAATATTTATTTAACAAATGAATTTCTGTGCAGCCTGCGATCAATTTTTGTACATTGTACTTAGCTTGCAAATTTTCTAAAATGGGTAGACACTTTTGAAAATCTCCTTTAATTTTTAGATAATAAATCATTTGATGAATTAAATCTTGATCGCTTTCATCAGGTAATATGATGTCATCTTTAACAAACTGCCAAAGAATATGCTTTTGAAATATTTGTAATTTTTGCGTTCCGGTTGAGCAAATTAATAAATGCTTTTTTGGTTGGTCTAAAATCTTTTTGAAGATGATATCGACTAAAGAAATAACTCTATCTCTTAAATCATAGGGTAATTTGGGCAGTAAGTAATGAGAAGTTATGCAACAAATAACAATTTTTGAAACATCTAATTCACATAATTGATATAAAGCTTCTATTAAATTAGCTAGTAAAATTTCATCATCTCCCCTGAGCAAAGCTTCCGTTCTGTCAGGGAATGTGGGGTCAGAATAAAGAATAACTTTAGGTGATTGTTGTTCGCGTTGTCCGAAAATATTATATTCATAAATTGTCTTCAAAAATTCAGCCGATGCCAATGGGCCCATACCACCTAAAACACCCAACATTTCCCTCTTATGAATCTTTGCCATTTTGCCGATACCTCGCTTCTACTGTAAACAAACTTAATTATGTTAGTGGTATTGGTGAATTAGTTAATATCAGGCATTTTGAATTCCTGTAAAAATATCCCAAAAGTCAGAGGGATAATTAACAAGTCCATATCAAAAGGAAGATTGAGGTGAAAGCCATCTTGCAAATATTGGTTTTTAAGGTTATCGATAGTGATTGGGTTGAAATAGCCTTGCTTTTTAATCAAATCATTTGACAATATGTCATTGATATATTCAATATTTTGTTTTAATAAATGAGGGCTTCCTGGTGCATGAAAAGCAAATTTTTCTCGTTCAACAATTTGTTGAGGAAGAAAGTCTTTTGCTGTCTGTTTAAGAATATATTTTTCTTTTAAACCATTGAGTTTTAAGTTAGGAGGTATTTCTTTGGTAAATTCAACTAGATTAATATCTAAGAATGGATAACGAGCTTCAACCGAATTAGCTAAAGCCATGCGATCGCCATGATCGGAAACTAAATGATCTGATAACCTTAATTTAAAATCAAGATAAGACCTTTGATGAATAAAATGTCTATTTCGTAACTTCTCATGGTTAACTAACTCAAAATTAAGACAGTCAAATTCGCTAAATCGATCGTTCAATTCTGAGGAATACAAAGCTAATTTTGTTTCTCGGTAAGAGTATAAATCTCTTTCATAAAAAATATTTTCATCTCCCCATACCTTAAGTCTCAATTCATCCTCTAATACGGATTCCAAACTATAATCTTTTTGGTTTGCAGAAAGGTTGCTATTTCGTAATTGTTCAAAACGATAGCCGACATAACCTGCAAATAATTCATCAGCACCTTCACCCGTTAAAATGGCTTTAATATGGTTACTATTAGCACAGCCAGAAAGAGCTAAAGAAGCTGTATTATAGGTTTCTTTGATCGGACATTCAGAATGATAAATAGCTTTTACTAAGCGATCGCTGATTTGATGCCAATCAAACAAAATATCATGATGGATAAAATTAAGTTGTTTCAGCAAAATATCTCGATATTTTGACTCACATATCTCTTTATCTGTAAAGCCAATCGAGAAAGAATGTACATCACTATCAGGACGTATTTTATTGACTATTGCTGCAATTAATGAAGAATCTAAGCCGCCACTAACGTACACTCCCACCGGGACATCAGCGTGTAACCGATATTTCACTGATTGGATCAAAAGCTCTTGTAATTTCTCTGTGTAATAGCTTTCTGGTTGACTATAAGCAGTTTCATTAATCTGTGGATAATCTAAATCCCAGTATTCTGTAACTTTTACCTGAAAATCTTTAATCAGAACATAATGACCACTTTTTAAACTATTGATATTTTTAAACATCGTTCTCGGACTTACTAATCCGGGAAATGTGAGGATTTGATCTAAACCAACTAGGTCAACCTCACGCCTAACTAACGGATGTGCTAAGATTGCTTTGATTTCTGAGCCGAAAATCAAAAATTTATCCACAATTGTATAAAAAAGTGGGCAAATACCCATTTGATCTCTAGCTAAAATTAATTGTTGTTCTTGATAGTCGTAAAGAGCAAAAGCAAATTGACCATTGAGTTTATTTAAAAAATCTAGCCCATATTCTTCATAGAGGTGAATCAAAACTTCTACATCTGTATTGGTGCGGAATTTATGACCTTTTTTAATTAGTTCCTTCTTCAGTTCTAGATAATTAAATATTTCTCCATTACATATTAAGACTATTGTCTCATCCTCGTTATATAGAGGTTGATTACCGCCTGCTAAATCAATTAAACTTAACCTCCGAAAGCCCAAACCTAAATGTTCTTTAATCAAATATCCCGATGAATCTGGGCCTCGATAAATTAATGTGTCAGCCATATTTTCCAGAACTTTCATTTCTGGACTACGCTCTTTTGAAATATCAAAATATCCACAAATACCGCACATAATATCTTAATTTTACTCCAGATCGGCATTGAAACTATTGACTAGCACTTGACTTTCTACTGCGTTAGTGTCAGTAGTTAGGGAAATATGCGATAGAGGATGGGCTGCATTGACTGGAATATTTTCCAGCAGAGTCTGAAGTTGTTTTAATATTCGGCGAATAGTGTCAGCATCAAATAGGTTGAGGTAATAATCAATCCTTAGTAATAGTTCTGCTCCTGGTTCTACTGTCACACTTAGTGGATAGTTGGTTTCAAAAAAGAAACGAACATTGAGCATTTTCAAACTGCCGTTTTGCTCTTTTAAGGAAATATCAACGGGGTAATTTTCAAATGTCACAAAACTCTCGAACAAGGGTGTTCCTCGTGGAATCTCACTCCACTCTTGAATCTGCACCAATGAGGTATGTTGATACTGAAGCATCTGGGCCTGTTGCTGTTGTAACTGCTGGAACCAAGAGAGGAGGGAAACATGGGAAGAAGCTTGCACCCGCATCGGTAGGGTATTAATTAATAGTCCCACGATCGCTTCAACCCCTGCCAGTTCTGCTGGACGGCCAGAGACAGTTATCCCAAATACTACATCTTCCTCACCACTGTATCGGCTTAACAACAAAGCCCAAGCCCCTTGTATGAGGGTATTGAGCGTTAGATGATACTGTCTGGCAAATAATTGTAGAGTCGATGTTACTTCGGCTGAAAGGTAGATTTGCTCCTGAGCATATCCCCGATTATGGTTGAGCAAACTACTTACCGCATCGACTCCCAACTTGGTTGGGGCGTGTAGTCCACTCAGCGCCTGTCGCCAAAAAATTTCAGCCTCGTGCCAGTTCTGCTGTTGTAACCAGGCAATATAGTCTCGATAAGGACGACTATCTTCCAGATATAATTCTTGCTCTTTACATAACGCTGCGTAGAAGCTGAAAACTTCTTTCAAAATAATAGAATTGCACCAACCATCTATTAGCAAATGGTGATGACTCCAGATGAGTTGATGAGTATCTGTAGCAGTTTGGATCAAGGCCAATCGCATTGGGGGTGTGTGACTCAGAGAAAAACCCTGCTGTAAATCTGCCTGAAGATAAGCTTGCAATAGTTGTTCTTGTTCTCTGGAAGACACCTGACACCAGTTTTGGATCTGCCAAGATATCTTAACCTGCTCTAATACGACTTGGATTGGTTCTGGCAATTCTTCCCAAATAAAGATGGTTCGTAAGCTGGGGTGTCGATTTACTACCTGTTGCCATGCTTGTTGGAAAGCTGGAATGTCCAATTTTCCTTGCAAGGTAAAAATCTTTTGCTGGAAGTACATTCTTGAATTTGGGGCATACAAGCTATGGAAGAGTAAGCCTTGTTGTAGAGTTGAGAGGCAATAGATATCTGCGATCGCAAATTTGGCACTGAGTAGATCCAGTTGCTCTTGGTTCAACTTAGCCAGGGGAAAATCAGAAGGCGTGTAGCCTTTATGCGAGGTTAGGCAGTGACGGATAATTCCTTGGAGTACAGCGATAAAATTCTCAGCTAAATTTGCAATTGTCGATCGCCTATGGACATTCTCGCTATAAGTCCAATTCAGTTGCAGTCTGCCTTCAATAACGATCCCATCAATGGCAATTAAATTAGTTCGCTTTCCTTGCAGACTCCGCTCTGATCCTGTAGACTCTTTCACTAACTGAAATAATGTTGATTGTGGTAGCGATCGATCAAACCGTCCCAAATAGTTAAAGCTCACCTCAGCTTGCGGTAAAGCTTGGAGTTTCTTGGTGATTTCTGGGTTGCCACTCAAATAGCGCAACAAGCCATAGCCAATCCCCTGGTGAGGAATCTGGCGCAGTTGTTCCTTCAACGATTTCACCGCCAAGCCAGTAGCCTGAGATTTGTTACCATTCTCAACAAAAGTCCCTGTCTTTCCAGAATTGAGAGATAAGTCCAGTAGGACGGGGAAATGAGTTGTGAACCAGCCAATTGTGCGGGACACATCTACATCGTTAAAAAGTGCCTCCCGTCCATGTCCTTCTAACTCAACGAGCAAAGTGTTTTCTCCTGTCCACTGTCTAAAAGCAAGTGCTAAAGCTGTTAATAACAAATCGTTGATTTGGGTTTTATAGACGGCTGGAACTTCTTGCAACAGAGCTTGGGTATCTTCCGCATTTAGGGATACGGAGACTGTACGGGCAGAAGCGACAGTGTTAGGCTGCCCAAAATCATCTCTGGGTAATGGGGAAACTTGATGAAAGCTGGGATTCAGCCAATAATCGAACTCTTGCTGAAGTACTGTAGACTGAGCATATAAACGCAGACGCTCTGCCCAATACTTGAAAGAAGTCGTTTTGGCGGCAAGTTGAATGGCTTTACCTTGACTAAGCTGTTGGTAAGCTTTATGAAAATCTTCTAACCAGATGCGCCACGAGATCGCATCCATAACTAAATGGTGAATAACGATCGCTAAACGTCCTGGTTGATTAGCACCAAGGTTAAACAGAGCGACTCGCATTATTGTAGTTGACAAATTCAACGTTGCCTGCATTGTAGCAATCTCTTGTTCAATCGCACTGAGTTGCTCTGGCGCTGGCAGATTTGCCAAATCTATCTGAGACAATGGAGGTATGTTGTTACTGGTATATATTTGCTGCCAGCTTGCACCCACTCGCTCAAATCGCAGCCGCAGGGCATCGTGATGTTGGTTTAAGTGTTGGATGACTTGCTGCAACCAGTTGGGGTTTACATTGGGTGGAGTTTCTAGCAAAATCGACATATTCCAGTGATGCGGTTCAGGTAGATTCTGCTCAAATAACCAGTGTTGGATGGGTGTTAGAGGTACTTCACCAGTTACTAACCCTTGCTCTATTTGTAGTTCAGGTATCTTAGTTGCTACTGCGATCAACTGGGCGATCGTTTGCTGGTGAAATAGCTGCATGGGGGTCAGATAAAGCCCCGCTTCCTTGGCTCTGGCGACAATCTGAATGCTGAGGATAGAATCTCCACCCAACTCAAAAAAGTTATCCTGCACTCCCACTCGTTGGACACCCAAAACTTCCGCCCAGATATCGGCTAATATTTGTTCTTCTGGAGTTCGAGGTGCAATAAAGGCTGCTTCTAGTTCGGGGCGTGTCCAATCTGGTGCTGGAAGGGAGCGACGATCCAACTTACCGTTAAGCAGCAATGGCAAAGCGTCCAGCCTCACGAAAACAGAAGGCATCATGTAGTCGGGCAGTTTCTCCTGCAAAAAGTTGCGTAGTTCACTGCTAGATACATCTGTGCGGTGGGGGACAATATAGGCAACTAGCCGCTTTTCACCCCGACGATCATCCAGAGCGATCGCTACAGTTTCGCGTACTGTTGGGTGTTGTCGCAATGCTGCCTCAAGCTCTCCCAACTCGATGCGGAAGCCACGAATCTTCACCTGATGGTCAATTCGACCGAGGAACTCAATGTTACCATCACTAAGGTAACGTGCTAAATCTCCAGTTTTATATAGGCGATCGCATCCTGCCGCCGATCGCAGACTCGCTCTAAGCGAAGCATCCCGAAGGGTATAGGCTGCGCTATCGTCAAAGGGATTTGGTATAAATTTTTCCTTGGTCAAATCTGGGCGGTTGAAATAGCCCCGTGCTAAATTCGCACCACCGATATATAGTTCTCCAGGGATGCCGATGGGAACGGGTTGCAGATGCTCATCTAAAAGCCAGATTTGCGTGTTTGCCAGGGGTTGTCCAAGGGGAACATTCGCTGCATAATCGCTTTGACCGTTTTCCACCTGATAAGTAAGTACTCCTACAGTAGCTTCTGTAGGCCCGTAGTGATTTAGAATCTTACAGTCAGGGGCTAACGCTTGCACCTTCTCAACTAATTGCCAACTCAAGGTTTCACCGCCCAAAACTAATCGATGGCGGGGTAAGATTTGGGCGGGGTGTTGGCAGGAATTCAGTAAAGCTTGCAGATGACTGGGAGCAATTTTGAGACAGTCAATACCGCCATGATTGTAATAGTAATCAGCCAGCTTATCTGCATCAGAGGCTCGCTCTTGAGAAATTACATGGAGACAGCCGCCTGTACACAAAGCAGGGAAGATAACTGTATTACCTAAATCTGCGGCAAAGCTAGAAACTAAGCTAAAACTAGCACCAGTAGGCAGATTTAGTTGAGCAAGGATGCTATGAAGATAGTTGCACATTTGCTGATGCTCAACGGCAACTCCTTTAGGCTTTCCTGTAGAGCCAGAGGTGTAGAGTACATAGATTAAATTTTCTGGAGTGGCTTTGCTGAACAAGTTTTCATTGCTTTTTTCGGCGATGATATGCCAATCTGCATCTAGGGAAACCACACGCGCGCTGTGTTCAGGGAGATTCCAGGCTGAGAATTCTTGAGTCAATACCACTGTTGCCTGGGTATCTTCTAAAATCAAGGCTTGGCGTTCTTTTGGCAGTTGAGGATCGAGCGGTACGTAAGCACCACCTGCTTTCAGAATAGCTAGCAGGGCAATGATTATCAAGTGCGATCGCTCCAGACAAATTGCCACCAAAACTTCTGGCCCCACACCCCAATCCTGTAAATAACGTGCCAGTTGATTAGCACGAGCATTGAGTTGAGCATAAGTCAATTGCTGGTTCTCAAACACAACGGCAACATTATCTGGTGTACTATCTGCCTGTTTTTCAAACAGTTGATGTATGCACTGAAATTTTGAATAATTAGTTTCTGTATTGTTGCACCATAACAACAGTTGTTGTCGCTCTACTTCACTGAGAATTTCTAACTTACTGATTAAAGTTAAGGGATTCTCAATAGCACTTGCTAACAACATTTGAAATTGTCCCGCCCAACGTTTTATATCCTTTGCTCGAAATAAGTTTGAATCATAGTGAAATTCTGCAACTATCTCGTGATTTTTGTTTAAACAGCATGATAAATTTAATTTAAATTTATCAATATAGCTCAATTGCTTATCTATATATATAACCAGATTATCTGCAAAATACTGCTCTGTTTCTTCTGCAAAATTGTAGGTGACTGGAAACCAAGATAAATTTATCTTATTCCAACTAAAATAATCCTGCCATTTGGTTTGTTGAAGTGTAGATTCATTAATCTGCTTTAAAACTTCCAAAAATTGTAAGTTCGCTGCTAAATGAGCATGAATTGGTAAATATCTAGCGAATAATCCTAATGATGCCTGTAATTCCTCATATTGACGACCATCGTATGCTACACCAACAATCAGATTTGATTCTCTTGTCAATCGCCACAGATGGATGTGCCAGATAGTTTGCAGAAATACAGATATTGAAATATCATACTGCCGTATCAGGTTTTTTAGCTTTGCAACTGTATGTGGTTGAATAGCGATCGCAATTGATTCTGGTTTAAAATCTCTAGATTTAGCTGACTGATTTTCTCCTGGAAGTTTGAAATTAAAAATAGTAGAAATATCTTGTTTTCCCCAATATTCTCGCCCTTTTTTGGTATCTTCTGCTGTGAGTAATTCATGTTGCCATTCTGAATAATCAGCATATTGCATTGGTTCGTGCTGAAGCTGTTCTTTTGCCAATCCTCCATAGTTACAGCTAATTTCACGCACCAAATTTTTAAGTGTTACACCATCTGCACACAGAGACGGTAAACAAAGAAGTAATAAATGCTTTTGAGGCGACAAAATTATCAAAGATACATTCAAAATTGAAGCTTGTGCAAAATCGAAATCTAATTGACTCATCTTTTGCCAAATTGCTGCGATTTCAGCTTCCTGTTCTAATGGAGTTAAAGCAGCCAAGTCATGCTGATAAATTGCTGGTAGGTTACTGTCAATTATGACTTGAAAGGGAATAATCTCTTCTGGTGAACTTTTGAATGTGGTACGTAAAATCTCATGTCGATTAATGACAGTATTTAAGGCAATTTCAAGAGCCTCGATATTGAGAATTCCCTCAATGAAAACAGCACATTGAGTCCGGTAAGGCAAGCTAGAATCAGCTTGCTGCAACAACCACAGATGCTTTTGCTGAGTTGAAAGTCGAAAAAACTCAATCATTTCCTCTTCTTGCCTACCTACACCTCAATTGAGTCACAGCAAAACTATTTAACTCCAATAGAGGATTTTTCGATCGTCTTTAGACATTGCTAAGAAGCCACCAATCGTAATTCTAACTTTTTGCCCTGTTACATCAGTAATTTGATGGACTATATTACCGCCATGAAAAACAATCATGTCTCCGATATCGGGGGTGATATATCTCTTGGGGCATTTTTCTAAATCCAAATCTTTGGTGAGAGTCATTGACTCTTCTGGAGGTAAATCGTAAAGTACTAAATCTCCACCTGCTTCTGGTTTATCAATGATGATAAAATAGCTGAGAGCATCTACCATTTTGGCAATTTGGTTCAAGTGATCGTAGTAGGAATTTTCCAGAAAATCATTGTTTTTATGGGGAACCATTCCACCTAAATTTGGGTAGACAAATCTTACAGTAGCTGGGGTATAAATCCGCTCATCATTTTCTCTAGCTACCTCGACTTTTCTGCCTCCAGAAATTTCAGTTAAAGTTGCTTCTAATCTCGCTTCAAAATTGGTATTAAAAAGTGTCTTTAACTTGTTCCTGAAATTATCTGCACCTTGAAAATATCTTTCTTTGTCACTACCTGCTGCCATTAAAACACAGCCAAGGGTTGTACCGTATCTAACAGTTTCTAGCTCGTCACTGGCGTTATCTAGTCTCTGTTTTACTTCTAACATTTCTGCTTGGGAAAAGACTCCTTTGAGGAGCATTCCATCGATTTCACCTTGATAAATTTGATTAACACTATCAGGATAATTACTGGCTAATTCAGCTTCTAAAGTGAGCCAGTTATTGATTGCTAATTCTGGCTGAGTAGCATTTTTATTCATTTTATCTCCATCGATGACTTTTAATTTACATTAGCTGCGATCGCATCCAATAAAATCCTTATTTATAAATAATTTTGTCCCACCAAAATTATTCACAAAGGAAAAATGGCTGTCAGAACTATAACCTGTATCAAATAAGGCTGACGTTCTTGTATTTAGATCGAGTTGAGCAAAGAGGATGTTTTAAAAGTGCTTGGTTCTGTAAAAAATTTCTCTATCTCCCTAAATCCCAACAAAAAAGGAGATAGTATACTTTAAAAACATCCTTTAAGCGTTGCCTAAATTCTACGATGATTCTTGGCTATAATTTGATTAACTCCAATAGAATATTTTTTGATCGTCTGTTGATATAGCAACGAATCCACCTATACTAATGCGATTTTTGTTTCCCCTGGCCTCCGCTACCTTATGCCATATTGTACCACCGTGGAAAAGCACCATATCACCAATGTCTGGGCTGACATATTTTTTTTCACATTTTTCAAAAGCTGAATCTTTAACTAAAGTATCAAAATCTTTTTTCGCTTCTTCTGGCGGCAGATCGTAAATTATTAATTCTCCACCTTCTTCTGGCTTATCTACGATCAGAAAATAACTCAGATGTTCTTGTAATCTAGCAATTTTTGTTAAATGAGCAAAAGACGGATGCTGAAGAAATTGACTACCTTTATGAATAATAATCCCACCTTTATTTGTATCGATAAACCTAATTTGAGCAGGGGCATAAGTTTGATTATTTTCTGAGGCTATCTCTACTGTTCTCCCTCCTGAGACTTTACTTAGTAATCCTTCAATCCTTTCTTCATAACCACCTTCAAAAATATTTTTCAGATCGTTTCTATATACATTTACATCTTGGAAATATTTAGTAGGTTCATTTTCTTTGGCAGGTAGAACAACACCAAATGATTCGCCGTAACCCACGCTTTTCCGAATTTTAGTATTTTCCAGTTGATGTTTAGCCTCGAGCATTTCTTCTCTGGTGAAGACCTGCTTAATCAGTATTCCATCAATTTCACCTTTGTATATCCGATTAACTGCGTCTGGATAATTAGCTAATAAATCAGATGTAACTGTGAGCCACAAATCATTTTTAACGTATGTCATAGCAGAATTTTCCAAAGCTCCTAAATTTTGTTTGTTACCTTATTTTAACCGATACCACAAAATCAAGCTAGCGGGAACGGTAATTTAATATTCAGTTACAACTGGCTATGGTGATAGTATGCATAAATTTTTAACCAATAATTTAGGGTTTATACAATTTAGTCAAACACTAACATATCTTGATATAAATCTTTTTTATTAAACTTTTTTTTTTCAAACTTTAGTTGCTATACTTTTCCGTCAAAAGAAGCTATGTAAACACCAAGGGTGAACAAGCCGAGAAACCCGTTTAACGCAGTCGCTCCCAATAACAGCCTTCACGAAAAATAGAGCTTAAAAGCTAAAGTTATTTAGTTTTGACATTGCAATTATACAGTGTTTATACGTGAAAATTCCAAAAATATTACACGAGATAGCGTATAAGGGGTATATGATAAAGTAATGTTAATACATGGTAACTAGATGGTCAATATAATTAAATTTTGTATCGGACATTGCACTTAGTCCCTTCCCGTTATAGGATGACAGAGTTGCGTGGTAAAGACTTCATCGCTTTTGAAATTCCCAACTCAGAGCTGAAAGCCTGACTACGAAATAAATTTAAGTAATTATCTGACGGAAAGCGAATAGCTACTAAGTGCAAAAGGTTTTATACCAAAGGCTGATCTGCTTTACCCTTTATTTACAAAATCCCAAATATCTCAATTTCTGGTAAGCGGATTTCTCTAGTAAAATTCTCTCAATTTTGACAGAGACCAAATCTGGCGCTATTTTCGACAACCTGAAACTGGGCAATGTCTAAAGCTTATAAATTCAGGATTTAAGCGAACAACCAGTAATGACTAGCAACAAGAATGCAATTTTAAAGCTTGCAATCCGACAATGGCACCAGATATGAGCTTTTGACTAGCGCTCCTATGCGCTAACAAAAAATGGAAGAAATACATTGAAATTTAAAACCTCAGATCCTGACTGAATAAGGTTTATAAAATGTGTGTGTTTCTTAAGAACCTCTAACAGGTAAGTTTTTTCGCTACCGCAATAATTATGAAAGAAACACACTGAAATAGAAACTCTCAAATTCTTAGAAAATGAGGGCTATGAAATGTGTTTCTTAAAAACAGAGGACAAGATTACAAGGAGAAACAATATGTCTGTAGCACAATTTACTGATTTCGTAAAAAATATTACGACAGAAAATAACAATCCAGCTAGCGACTCATCAGGAGTAGGTGCAGAATTGCAAAAAGCTTTAACTAATCTTCAGGGATCTCCAGAAGAAAAAATTGCAAAAGTAGCGCAAGAACTGTCTAAAGTAGCTAAATCTAAGGGCTTTGATGTTTCAGAAGCAGATGTGAGTACGTATATCGAGTCTTTGAAAGTCCAGTATGAACTCAACCCTGTCATAGCTAGTTTGGCGGATACCTATTGCAGCACCTCTTGTCATTTTGGAAGTGCAGTTAATGCCAACTAAAATCTGAGTGCGAAATCTTTTTCAATCTCTGATTTGAAATTTGATATATCTCAGGTTTTCAAAAAACAGGATAATCTGAGATGTATCAATTACAAATATTATTGAGCAAAAAGAGCAATTAGCATAGGTTGTAAAAATTTGTTTTTGGCGAAATCATGATTAAGTCACCTGTAGCCAAGTCCTTATATAATTTTGTTGAACTGGATGTTAGTGAAATTGGTAACTACCCAGAAGGAATTATAGATATTTGCGATCGCCAAATTCATGGTCTGGTCGTCAAGAATTTTATTTCGGAAGAGGATATATCCAGAGTCGTCAGTCGGCTAACGCGCAAAGGTGCATTTCCTGGTTCGTCTTTTGGTGATGTTCTGATTTACGGCCCAGCATTATATGTATGCGATGCCGATATTACTCAATATTGTGAAGAAGCGGTTGATTTTCGGAAATATTGCCGCCAACTCTTCAGTGGAGGAGCCGATTTCGAGACGCGGCTAACAGAAGTTCTTGGTGCAATGTCTGGTGGTCGTCCCGTTGAACTTCCTGTTACTCCCGACGGCTACGCCTATACTCCAACGACAATTCGAGTTTTAAAAACTGGCCAGGAGATGGGCTGGCATTTTGAAAATCAATTTCTGCATTGCACACCAGGGTATCGCCACTTAGAAACCATAGTTGAACCCGAAGATCATCTCAGCTATTTTGTAGTGTTAAGTGCTGCTAATGCTGGGGGAGAGTTAGTTCTCTATGATTTAGAGTGGTCAGAGACAGAATGGCCCGATAAGGAACATGGGGGAACAAGGAAAAATGGTTTAGTGAACGGTCAACTGATTGCCTCAGTTATGGAAGATTACGACCAAATGTTCCTTAGTCCACAAGCTGGTTCTTTAGTGGTCTTTGATGCGGGGAGAATTTTGCATCGTGTTTCTGCGGTTGAAGGTTCTCGCCGTCGGATTACCGTAGGCGGATTTCTTGCCTTCTCCAAGGAGCGTGAAAAACTTTTCTACTGGAGTTAGGAAATTGAGAGGGCAATAACGGCATGAAATTTTCTACCTTAGTAGATGCTTTGAGTGAAAGAGCGCGATCGCAGCCTGATAAAAAAGCTTACACTTTTCTTCAGGATGGAGAAATTGCAGCGCACACTCTAAGTTATCAAGAATTGGAGCGGTTAGCACAGGCGATCGCCGCCAAACTTCAGAGTTTTAATGCCATAGGTCAACAAGCCTTACTACTATATCCACCGGGTTTAGAATTCATTGCCGCTTTTTTCGGATGTTTGTTGGCTGGAGTTGTAGCTATTCCCGCCTATCCCCTCCGTGCCAATCAGTCAAAGTCTAGGCTGTTGGCGATGGCCAAAGATGCAGAAGCAACCTTTGCCCTCACAACCACATCTGTCTTAGCCAATAGTCAGCATTGGTTAGTAGAATACCCAGAGTTAGCCCAGTTGCGTTGGTTAGCCACCGATGACATTGATGCAGATTTAGCAGATGCATGGCAGAAACCTCTTGTCAATAGCCATACCCTAGCCCTTCTCCAGTACACCTCCGGCTCTACAGGCACTCCCAAGGGAGTGATGATCAGCCACGGCAATCTCCTATCCAACTGTACCGACCTTGATCGCGGATGGAACCACACAGCAGATAGTATTATTGTCACTTGGCTACCCACCTTTCACGATATGGGGCTAATTTATGGAGTCATCGAACCCTTATATAAAGGTTGTTCTTGCTACATGATGCCTCCTGTGTCCTTTCTACATAAACCCATACGATGGCTACAGGCGATTTCGACTTACAAAGCTAGTCATAGCGGCGCACCGAATTTTGCCTACGATCTATGCGTGCGGAAAATCACCGCAGCACAAAAGGCTACCTTGGATTTGAGTAGCTGGCAAATGGCTTTAAATGGTGCTGAACCTGTGAGGGCAGATGTCTTACAACGGTTCGCCGAAACCTTTAAACCCTGTGGATTTGATTTAACAGCCTTCTGTCCCGGTTATGGTTTGGCAGAAGCCACCCTAAAAGTGGCGGCGGTGCGTCAACAAGATCCGCCTGTATTCTTGCGAGTTGATACAGATGCACTAGCAGAAAATCGGGTGGTAGAGGCGAGATTAAATCAACAAAATGTACAGACATTGGTAGGATGTGGACGTAGCGAGATTGATACACAAATTGCGATCGTTCATCCTGAATCCTTTACTCGATGCCAAGATTCACAAGTTGGGGAAATTTGGGTATCAGGTTCTACTATTGCTCAAGGCTACTGGAAAAACCCTCAAGAGACACAAAAAACCTTTCAAGCAACCCTCAAAGATAGTGATTCTAGAACGTTTCTCCGTACAGGCGACTTAGGATTTATCAAGGATGGCGAGTTATTCGTTACAGGGCGGCTGAAAGATACGATTGTTATTCAAGGACGTAACCATTATCCCCAAGATATTGAATTAACCGTTGAAAATAGTCATCCCGCCTTGCGGCCCAGTTGTGGAGCAGCCTTTGCAGTGGAATTTAAAGGTGAGGAACAGTTAGTTGTAGTTCAAGAAGTAGAGCGGAGTTATCTGCGACGGCTAGATGTTAATGAAGTAATTGGTAACATTCGTCAAGCAGTGGCAGCAGAACATGAGATCCGAACTCATACTGTTTTATTAGTAAAAACGGGAACCGTTCCAAAAACTTCTAGTGGTAAGATTCAGCGTCAGGCTTGCCGCCAAAAATTTTTGAATCACACACTGAATTTATTAACATCAGAAAAATCCCCAGGATTAACAACAACCATCTAAAGATAGAGATAATATGTTAAATCAAGATCAAGTTCAACATTTTCAACAAAAAGGATGGGTCGGCCCTGTTGATATCTTTGCACCAGCAGAAATTGCCGCAGTAAAGGAATGTTTAGAAACTAATAGCCGCATTATCAAAGAAGCAGACGGACAGGAAATCATCACATTTTATAATAATGTCCTTAACTTAGAAACACCCCGCGATCATTATCTATTTCATAAACCAATAGCAGAACTATTTAAACATCCGCAACTAATTCAGCGCTTAAACCAAATCGCTGGAGAAAACTTATTGCTTTGGTATACCAATGTCTTTTGTAAAATGCCTGGGCAAGGGGAAATTAAATGGCATCAAGCGAAAGAATTTTATACATCAAGTGACATCGATTTTGCGAAAAAAACTTTAGTTTATTCTCAAGATGAAGACCCTTTAAATTTAACAGTATGGGTGGCGTTGGAAGATGCCGACCTGGAAAATGGTTGTATGCGTTTCGCCAATGGATCGCATCAGCAAATATTTAAAATATTGAAAGGGAGTGTTCCGGCATCTGAAGGTGTGTTTGCTGGCATTAGTGCCCATAAAACAGTTTGGCAAAAAGAGCAACAATACTCCTTATCTTATGAATTTGATGAAAATGACTGGGAAGTAGAATCAGTGCCAGTCAAGGCAGGTCAAGCGATCGTCTTTACTGAAAGTACAATGCACTGTTCCCTACCCAATCACTCAAATCGCCGTCGCTTGGCGATTATTGGCCGTTATGTGCGTCCAAGTACCCAGGTTTATCCCTATCGCTGGCAAGGGGATTTTATTGATGAAAATGCCCACAACATCAAAAGGCATTTTTGTATTTTGGTTTCTGGACGTGATGATTATAAACATAACTTAGTTAGAGATGAGCATGATTTAGATGAGACGGAAGTAGAATTTCAACTCATGTCTAATTTGGTGCGGTTTGGTCATGTAAATATCCCAGAAGATAAACTACAGCTAGAGATTTACGGTTTAGAAAAACAGGTTTTAGAAGGAGATTGTCAAGAAGAAGAACCAAACCCAATTTTGCATCCGCGTAAATATATTCAATGGCAAGCCTGGAATCGATATCGAGGTATGAGTACTACAGAAGCAATGAAGCGGTATAGCCAATTAGTAAGGAGTTTGCCACGAAAAAATCCCCAAGATGCCAGCAGTAGAAGCAATACTAGTACAGTAAACAAGGGAGTATTAAAAGCAGCGGATATTGAAAGTTGGTTAATTTCTTATCTGTCTGAACTGTTGGACACGCAACCAGATGAAATAGAAGTAAAGATTCCCTTCCAACGTTATGGTTTATCCTCAGCAGAAGGAACTGTTCTAATGGGCGATCTAGAAGCTGCGACAGGATATAAACTTGCTCCGACTCTAGTATATGAATACCCAACTATTGAGGCTTTAGCCCAGCACATAGCAGAGGAAATGCAAGTTTTGGCGTAAACTTCTGTAAGTACCGAAAAAATGATGTTGTAATATACACAAAAAAAGGTCAAAAGTGGAATCCATAGCGATTATAGGCATCGGTTGCCGTTTTCCTCAAGCTAATAATCCCGAATCATTCTGGAAGCTTTTGCATAATGGCATCGATGCGATCGCTCAAGTGCCAAAAGACCGATGGGATGTTGAGGCTTTTTACGATCCCGATCCGGCGACTCCAGGGAAAATGAACACTCGTTGGGGCGGTTTCTTAGATCGGGTAGATCGATTTGACCCCAATTTTTTCGGGATTTCTCCCCGTGAAGCCGAACGCATAGACCCCCAGCACAGACTGGTTTTGGAGGTAGCTTGGGAGGCTTTAGAAGATGCCGCGATCGCACCAGAAAGTCTCGCGGGTAGCCAAACTGGTGTTTTCATTGGCATTGGCAACTACGACTACGGCAGATTTTTATGTCGCGATTTAGCCAACATCAATATTCATAATGGCACTGGTCTAACTCTGAGCATCGCCGCCAATCGCTTATCTTATCTGCTGGATTTGCATGGGCCAAGTATGGCTATCGAAACAGCTTGTTCCTCATCCTTGGTAGCAATTCACTCTGCTTGTCAAAGTTTGCGGAGTGGGGAGTCTAACTTAGCAATTACTGGCGGTGTCAGCCTGATGCTATCGCCAGACATGACAATTACCTTTTCCCAAGCCCGGATGATGGCTCCTGATGGTCGATGTAAAACCTTTGATGCTAGTGCCAATGGATACGTCCGGGGTGAGGGTTGCGGTATTACGATTCTCAAGCGCCTCAGTGATGCCATTCAGGATCGAGACCGCATTTTAGCAGTAATTAAGGGTTCGGCAGTTAATCACGATGGACTCAGTAACGGGATTACAGCACCGAATGGCTTGGCTCAACAGGCAGTGATTCGCCAAGCCTTAAAAAATGCTGGTGTCGCACCCGCAGAGATTAGCTATATAGAAGCCCACGGAACTGGTACTCCTCTGGGAGATCCAATTGAGATCAGAGCGTTAAAAGCAGTATTGATGTCGGGGCGTTCCCCTGAACAACGCTGTGGAATTGGCTCGGTGAAAACAAATATTGGTCATTTAGAACCAGCAGCCGGGGTAGCAGGTTTAATTAAGGTGGTGTTATCGCTACAACACAAGAAAATTCCCCCCCACCTCCACTTGCAAGAGTTAAATCCCCATCTGGGTTTAGATGGAACACCATTTTTTATTCCTGGGGAATGTCAACCTTGGCCTAGCGATCGCCTTTTGGCTGGTGTGAGTGGGTTTAGCTTTGGTGGTACTAATTCTCATCTGATTTTAGAAGCAGCGCCTGAAGGGGGCGGGGGAGCAGGGGAGCAGGGGGGCGGGGGAGCAGGGGGGATTTTTCAAGTTGAGCGATCGCTGCATCTTTTGACTCTATCGGCTAAGAATGAGGTGGCTTTGCAGGAATTGGCGCAACGTTATGCTGATTTCTTGACGGCTGATGCTGATGTATCTTTGGCAGATGTCTGCTTTAGTGCCAACACGGGGCGATCGCATTTTGCCCATCGATTGGCAATTGTCGCGCAATCAAGCAAACAGTTAGGCGATCGCCTGAGTAATTTAACTGAGAATCAGGCAATGGCTGGAATATTAGCTGGTAAGGTTGCCAGCCGCCAGTCCTTGAAAATAGCCTTTTTATTCACCGGACAGGGGTCACAATACGTAGGCATGGGTCGTCAACTTTACGAAACCCAGCCCAGCTTCCGCAAAACTCTCGAACGTTGCGATGAAATTCTCCGTCCCTATTTGGATAAGCCGTTACTGGAAATCCTCTATGCAACCGACGCTGAAAGTTCACTTTTAGATGAAACTGCCTATACCCAACCCGCTTTATTTGCTCTAGAATATGCCCTCGCTGAATTATGGCAGTCTTGGGGTGTCATTCCCCACATCGTAATTGGTCATAGTTTGGGTGAATATGTCGCCGCTTGTGTAGCGGGGGTATTTAGCCTGGAAGAAGGTCTAAAGCTAGTGGCAAAAAGAGCTAGTTTGATGCAGTCATTGTCCCAAGCTGGTGAAATGGTCGCTGTATTTGCCTCTGAAAATCAGGTACAAGCGGCAATTCAGCCATATTCTTCAGAAGTTGCCATTGCCGCAATTAATGGACTTGAGAGTATTGTCATTTCCGGTCTGCGATCGCCAGTCAGGGCACTGGTTGCCGCCTGGGAAGCCCAAGGAATCAAAACTCAACAGTTGCGAGTTTCTCACGCCTTTCATTCCCCACTCATCGCACCAATACTGGATACCTTTGAAACCGAGGCCAGCCAAGTAAAGTTTCAAACTCCACGCCTACCCCTAATTTCTAACCTCACAGGCGAAATGCTGCCTTCTGAATATATCCCTGATGCCAATTATTGGCGACGGCATACCAGAGAGCCAGTAAAATTCATGGCGGGGATAAATAGTTTATTTGCTCAAGGCTATAACTTATTTTTAGAAATCGGTTCCAAGCCCATCCTCTCCAGAATGGGCCAAAAATGCCAGCAAAGTCATGCAACCTGGCTCCCTTCCCTAGCCCCAAAACAAGAGGATTGGCAAGTGTTGCTTTCGAGCTTATCTGCTCTGTACGTGCAAGGGGTAAATATTAACTGGAGGGGATTCGATCGAGATTATTCCAGAAATAAGCGATCGCTTCCTACCTATCCCTTCCAACGTCAACGTTACTGGATTCAAGATACAACTCAAGTCATGGATGAACAGAAATTAGATGCCAAAGTATCCCAGTTTCAGACAGATGCAATTTCTGACACCAAACCACCAAAGCAGATTTTAGTCACATTGGGTTCTATTATCAGTAAATTACTGCAATTAGCTCCTAATGAAGTAGATATTCATACACCTTTTTTGGAAATGGGGGCTGATTCGCTGATCCTCATTGATGCGATCGCAGCAATTGAAAACACTTATGGCATTAAGATATCTATTAGCCAGCTATTTGAAGAATATAGAACCATTGAGGCGTTAGCAACTTACATTGCTCAGAATGTACCTTCCCCTGAATCAGAGTCTCAGCCTACACAGCCAGAGCAATTAACCCCACAAACTACGAATCCAGTAATTCCCAATTCGCCAGAAACCTTGCATGAGTCAGCATTAGAGCGAATTATGTCACAGCAACTTCAAGTGATGTCTCAGCTAATGTCTCAGCAGCTAGAACTATTACAGGGTAAGGGAAGTAATCAAGCGCAGGTATCATCATCCTCAAATGGAGGTTCTTTATCTCCACAGCAAGCAACTGCACCTACTGTTAATTCTTACCAGAATGGCAAACCAAATCAGCAGCTAGTTTCAGAAACTCAAATTAGGGAGCTTAACCCACAACAACAGCATCATTTACAAGCACTGATCGCCCGCTATACCAAACGGACGCAACAATCTAAGCAACGATCCGAAATCAGCCGCTCTGTTCTGGCTGATAGTAGGGCTGTGGCAGGATTTCGCCCTTCCATCAAGGAAATGGTCTATCCGATTATTGGAGAACGAGCAAAAGGTGCAAAATTTTGGGATATTGATGGTAACGAGTATATCGACATCTCAATGGGGTTTGGGGTGTTGCTGTTTGGTCATGATGCACCATTTATAACTCAAGCCTTGACAGAACAGATTCACCAAGGAATACAACTAGGGCCTCAATCCAATCTAGCAACAGAGGTAGCTGGGTTAATCTGTAAATTAACTAATATGGAGCGAGTCACTTTCTGTAACACAGGTACAGAAGCGGTGATGACGGCGCTGCGGTTAGCACGGACAACGACTGGCCGGAATAAGATTGCTCTATTTACTGGTTCATATCATGGTCATTTCGATGGCGTGTTAGCTAGGGCAGTCCAAGGTGAGACGAATACTGTACCAATGACTGTAGGTATCTCACCTTATGCAGTTGCCGATGTGCTGGTACTCGATTACGGCAATCCCCAATCCCTGGATATTTTGCGGACTCATGCTGACGAATTGGCGGCTGTATTAGTTGAACCAGTGCAGAGTCGCCATCCTCATTTACAACCCCAAGGGTTTTTACAGCAGTTAAGGCAATTGACACAAGCCGAGGGAATTGCCCTAATTTTCGATGAAGTAATTACAGGTTTCCGCATCCATCCAGGAGGCTTTCAGGCTTACTGTGGGATTGAAGCGGATCTGGTAATCTATGGCAAAATTATCGGCGGCGGACTACCGATGGGAGTCATAGCTGGTAAGAGGGATTACATGAATGGCATTGACGGCGGGATATGGAACTACGGTGATGCCTCCTATCCTCAAGCACAAAAGACTTTTTTCGCTGGAACCTTTAACAAAAATCATCTAGGAATGGCGGCAGCACGGGCAGTATTGCAACATCTCCATCGGGAAGGTTTTGGTCTGCAACAGCAATTAAACCATAATACCTCTGAGTTAGCGGCAACTCTAAATGCTTACTTTCAAGCGGAGAATGTACCGATAGAGGTAGTCCATTTTGGCTCCCTATTTCGCTTCGCTTCCTCAGAAAATATAGACTTGCTGTTTTATCATTTACTAGAAAAAGGCATTTACATTTGGGAAGGGCGTAACTGCTTTCTCTCAACTGCACATACCAATGTAGATATCGATCGCATCATCCAGGCAGTCAAGGATAGTATCAAGGAACTGCGACAAGGAGGTTTTTTCCTCAAAGGTGGGAGTAAGCCGCCAGCAAATGAACTACCTGTCACACCCTCAAAAAAAGCACCACTTCACTTCCCAAGCCCAAGAGAAATTAGCGATCGCCTCACACCCCAATTCCAACAATTAATTGTGCAGGAGGACTTAGAAGCTTATCAACAAGGATTAACTAAACTAGAAGCTTTAAGCCTGACTTATATCCTCAAAGCCTTCCAGTCAATGGGTTGGGAGTTTCACCCAGGCAAGGAGTTTACATTGGTAGCGATCGCTCAACAGTTGAGTGTGGTTAACCAACACCAACGCTTACTAGGTCGTCTGCTAGAGATATTGGCAGAAGAAGGAATACTGCGTCAAGTTAGCGATCGGTGGGAAGTAATGCGAGTCCCGGAAATTCAACATTTTCAGCCCAGGGAAATTTTAAGTGAATACCCAGCTTTAGAAGCAGAGTTATCTTTGCTACAGCGTTGCGGACAAGAATTAGCACAGGTGTTACAAGGAAAACGTCACCCGTTAGAGTTATTATTCCCCAATGGCGACTCAACAAGTTTAACCAAGCTGTATCAGGATTCACCCGTAGCACGAATCATGAACGCTATGGTACAAAAAACAATTGCGATCGCACTGGAAAATTTGCCCAAGGGTAGTAACATAGGCATTCTCGAAATTGGCGCTGGGACTGGGGGAACAACAGCCCATATCCTGCCTCATCTGCCCGAACGACAGACAAAATATCTATTTACCGATTTGTCTCCCTTATTCCTTGCCAAAGCTAGGCAAAAATTTAGCGATTATCCATTTGTAGGTTATGAAATATTAGACATCGAGCAAGAGCTTGAAGCTCAAGGTTTTGGTTCTCATCAATACGATATCATTGTGGCGGCTAATGTCTTGCACGCTACCGCAGATTTGCATAATTCCCTGAAGCAGGTGTTGCAGTTATTAGTTCCAGGGGGACTGCTAGTGCTGATGGAAGGGACAACTCGTCAGCGTTGGCTGGATTTAATATTTGGATTAACTCAGGGGTGGTGGAAATTTGGCGATTCCAATTTGCGACCATCTTACCCATTGCTTGATGCTTCCCAATGGCAAACCTTATTAAAGGAGAGCGGATTTAGAGAAGTAGTTACTATTCCTGCTGCCTCGCAGATGTTTGCAGTTTTACCCCAACAGTCCGTAATTGTCGCTGAAGCAGTACAAAAAATTCCCCTGACTGAGGCTCAAAAACAACTCTGGGTGTTGGCGCAGATGAGTGAAGAAGGTTCAATTGCCTACAACGAATCTGTAAGTCTGCAATTACAGGGTTCGCTTGACTTAGAAGCAATGTATCAGGCGGTGCAAAAAGTTGTCAATCGCCATGAGGCTTTACGAACTATTATCAGCACTCAAAGTAATTGTCAGCAGATATTACCCTCTCTGAAAATCGATATTCCGATAATTGATTTCTCAAATTGGGATAGTAGCACCTGCAAAGTTCAAGTCGCTAAGTGGCTAGAAAAAGAGGGACGCAAACCTTTCGACCTTAGTGTTGGGCCTCTGTTACGCGTCCATATCCTCAAACTAGAGTCACAACTACATTTATTGGTGCTGACAGTTCATCACATTATTATTGATGGCTGGTCAATTGATGTCATCTTCAAGGACTTGGGCGCGATATATTCAGCAGAATGTCAGAATATTCCAGATAAAATGGAAGAACCAATGCAATTCCGGCAATACATAAACTGGCAAGAACAGCAAAGCCAAACTGAGAAAATGCTAGCAGATAAATCTTACTGGTTAGGACAATTTGCTAATTCAATTCCCGTCTTAGAGTTGCCAACAGATTACCCGCGTCCCCTAGTACAAACTTATGCTGGGGTTGAACAAACGATGCTCGTTGATGCTGAATGTTTACGTGAGTTAAAAAGCTTCAGCAATCAGCATGGATGTACCTTGTTTATGACCTTAATTGCTGTCTTAAATTTATTATTACATCACTTATCTGGTCAAGATGATATCGTGATTGGTGTTCCTACTGCTGGACAATCTTCTGTAGGAGATAAAGACCTAGTTGGTTATTGTGCTAATGTATTGCCATTGCGCTTTGCAGTGAAAGACAAAAGTTTTAGTGACTATCTGAATACTGTTAAGAAGGTATTTTTGCATGGCTATGAGCATCAAAATTATCCGATTAGCCAATTGCTCAAAGAACTGAATATTAAGCGCGATCCCAGCCGACCACCTCTGATTACAACATTAGCTGGTATGGATAAATTTGGCGTTGAACTTAAGTTTTTGGGGCTAAAAGTTGAGGGCTTGACAAATTACATTGGCATTGCTCGCCGGGAACTAACTTGGAATATGGTTGAGATTGATGGGAAACTATCATTGAAGTGTAATTACAACGCAGATATTTATAGTGCCTCTACAATTTGGCACTGGATGCAGCAATTGGAAACCATTTTCCGCACTGTCATAAAACAACGCGATATCAGCCTAGATGCGCTCAACGAAAAACTGACTCAAGCAGATGGACAAAAACAGATTGGAGAAGAACAAAAATTAGCAGAGGCTAGTATGCGAAAGTTAAATAACTTTAAGAGAAATTCTATATAATATCAAGATTATTTATCAATAATTTGAATCTAAAATTATATTTGCTGACAAAGGGAAGTTTTTCTAAACAATCATGAATAAACCAATGACGAATTTGCCTGGCTTCGATCCAAATCTTCAAATTAAATTAGAAAATTTCAAAGTTTTGCCAAGATTTGTAGGTACTTGGGAAGGGAACTGGATTCGCCTAGATGAAAATGGTAATGAAATCGAGAGATTTACATCACTTTTAAATCAAAATATTGTTAATAATCAATGGGTACAAACTAATCAGAATAAATATCCTGATGGTAAAATTGTTAACATAAGTTTTTTTGGCAAGGCTGTGGGGGCAGGTAAGGTACTTTTTGAAAGTCCCGATTATCCTTATTGCAATTTTGAGATGATGGTAGAAGAATATAATGATAATATTATCATGATTAGAGTATCAGATAAGATATCAGGTTTCCCATTAGCATTAGAAACTATCAACTTAATTAGTGATACTGAAAGAATCAGGACTTTACAAAAGTTTAAGCTACCAGATGGAAAATTATCTGGATTCATAATTGTTGTTGAAAACAAGATTTTGCGAAATTAGGGGCAGCCAAAAATTTTTTAACTTCGTCACAAGTTATATGATGTCCGGCAAATTGCCCATAATTAACTCTCTTTTATCACTTTGGGCAGACTTATTCGCTTTTTCCTCTGCCTAGAGTGATAAAAGAAAGATAACCCCAATCCCTTTTACTGTTTGTATAGCTCCTTTCGCATACAATTAATTGCACACTGGTTTTTGTTGCTTAATTGTAAAACCGGGCTTGATATAAGTACAGTAACAGTTCGATCTGCGGTATGAGCATCCAGACCAGACTTTAAAAGTTGATGTACCAATACCCTTCTATTTTGAATTACATAGGTTTTACTTTGAACCGCAAGATGTTTGGAAACTATTTGTGCTACTTCTAAGCCCACGTACCCACAATATCGTGACAAATTGGGAAGCTTTATAAATCCAATCAACATCAAACTTTTTCCAAAGCTAAATAGAGTTTTTTAAACTTATTGAAAATTTAAAAGAAGTCCTGGTATCCAAATTCAAGACCTTTATTGAAGTTACTACACATTAGAAATGAACAAACTTACCGAAGAAAGGCACAAGGCAGGAGGAAGAAAATATATTTTTTGCCCTCTGCCACAGGGTTTAAAGTCCCTAAATTTATTTATGCAAAACAAAAAATATGTATTTTGAGACGCGCAGCGCAAAAAATACGGTTTCCTTGTTAAATCCCCTAAATTTATTTATGGGGATTCCCTCCAGTAAGAACTGCCTTGTCTACGACACGCTACGCGAATGTCCTCCTGCCTCCTTAATCATCCTAATTGGCTGAAATAAATCGCCCAAATAATTCCAGTTACTCCAATGGCAATTAAAAGGTTAGTGAAAAATCTGCCGAACTCAATTTCTTGTCCCAGTCCTTTGTCATCTTGACCGGCAGTAAAAAACAATGACCAGGCTTGATTTGCATTGATAGTCTCAAAGTTGTTGAAAGCAGGTCTAAAAACAACAGGCCCAATTAAATCCTTTTTGGGATAATCAAAATCGGTTTTCATAAGTAAGTTTGCCTCTAAATTGCTTTATTCGTCAAGTGAAGAAAATTAAGAAATCTCAAAGTATCTTCTTTAAAGGCTGGTTAGCCATCCAATCAAACCATGTCCTGTTATAACTTCTACAGCTATGAGGGAAACAAAAGCAATCATTGCCAAACGCCCATTGAGTTTTTCGGCATATTTGGTAAATCCTATCCGTGGAATTTCATCAACATAAACTTTGGGTTCAATCGCAAATCTGTTGAGTTGACCGCGTTCGTTAATGGTAAAGCCTTTACTTGCCATTTTTGACTCTTTATTTTTGCTTTCTGTAAACTAATATTAACTATTGTAAATATTTTTTGCAACTACTTGACATAAAAATAAAAGTAGTAAGAACCGTACTAAGTGAGTAGGGTATTTCGGATGTGTACGAGAACTAGGCGTGTCTACGGTCGGCTCAATACTGTTCGGTCAAGGCAAGAGACGCAATGAATCGCCGTTAGGACGAAAGACTGATTATTAGACCTCTTGCAAAAGTCCCTAACACCCCACCCCCAACCCCTCCCCGCAAGCGGCTATCCATTAGTCACATCTTTCTTTACAATCTTGAAACCTATGCTCTATAGCCGTCTTAGACACTGAATAGTTAGGCATACTTGACAAATTCGCTTTTAATATTCTCGCTAAAACTGCGTTTTTATTGAGAATAAACAACGAACCAATAAGGGTTATAAAAGCCTGAGTGAATACTCTCACGAATGTTAAGAAAGATCCGGGTAATGGATAGCCGCAAGCGGGGAGGCAGGGTGGATTAATTGTCGAGAGAGAAAATATAACATAGAAGGATGATTCCTT
>NZ_CAWUDN010000061.1:0-49089 GCF_963920915.1 Nostoc sp. PCC 9305 | reverse complement strand
GGATGAATCCACCTCAGAACTCCGTTCATCCACCTTTGAACCGGATGAATCCACCTCGCAACTCCGTTCATTATGCCCAATACCCTACTGTCGCCAGCTAATATCCTTTAGTACTGCTACCAATTTTTCAATATGCGCCACTTGATGAGTTGCCATCACGGATATTCTGATTCGACTTGTGGGCACTGTGGGGGGACGAATTGCTGGGGCAAAAATGCCAGCATCTCTTAGCTGTTTTCCAGCTTTGAGCGCATCTGTGGCATTAGGCAATTGAAAACATAATATGGGTGATTCAGAAGGCAGCAATTTCAGGTCAGGTACCTGTTGCAGCAACGTTTTCAAGTAATGTATATTCCCCCACAATTGGGCACGGCGTTGCGGTTCTTGTTGCACGATCTCGATCGCTGCTAAGGCCGCGGCTGTATCAGCAGGTGAAAGCCCAGTGGTATAAATCCAACTGGGTGCGCGGTTCCGCAAAAAATCAATTAGGGCGCTACTTCCTGCTACATACCCGCCTAAACTACCTAAAGCTTTACTCAAAGTGCCAACTTGAATTAATTGCCTTCCTGTACACCCGAAATATTCGACGCACCCAGCGCCAGTTTTTCCTAGTACCCCAGTGGCATGAGCTTCATCGACTAACAGCATACAGCTAAATTCATCAGCGAGATCCAACAGTGCAGGCAACGGACATAAATCACCATCCATGCTGAAGACAGTATCAGTAAGAATCAAACAGCGTCGGTAATTTTGCCGCTGTTGACTCAACTGAGTTTTCAATACTGCGATATCACAATGTGGATATTCCACCACTACTGCACCGCTAAGAATCGCTCCATTTTTCAGACTGGAATGATTGTACTGGTCAGAAAATATTAGATCGCGTTTGCCTACAAGGGCGGTAATTGCACCCAAATTCGCTAGATACCCGGAACTAAATACCAAGGCATCTTCTGTTTGTTTGGTAGATGCGATCGCCTCCTCTAACTCCCTGTGTAACTCCCGATGCCCACTGAGTAATCTAGAACCAGTACTACCAGTCCCAAATTCTGCGATCGCAGCCGTCGCCGCTGCCATCAACCGCTCATCTCCAGCTAATCCCAAATAGTCATTGCTGGCAAAATTAATTACCTCTTGCCCAGCTAAAACCACCGTTGCACCCGGACGTCCGTCGATAGGTTGTACCGAACGATACCAGTCCGCCCGATGAATTGTTGCTAAGGACTGTTCTAGCCAGGCATAAGGGTCGGTCATTGGGGTAGGGGGAAGGGAGCAGGGGGGCAGGGGGGCAGGGGAGCAGGGGAGCAGGGGAGGCAGGGGAGGCAGGGGGAGAATAACTAATAACAAATGACAAAGGACTAATGACTAATGACTACTGACAATTAAACTTGTTCGCTACTGAGATGAGCGATCGCTTGTTTAATCCAGTCTTCGACATAAGCATCTTTGGGTAGTCCGATGTCTTCGCTGACCACATGGAGAGCGTGACTGACTTCATGGGCAGTATATCCCAAGGCGAAGAGAGTCATTTGCACTTCTTCGAGAATTCCCGGTGCTGGCCCGCCTGTGGCGACGAAGAACCCGGCTGATTTACGCCACTCGACCAATTTGCTTTTCAGTTCCAAACAGATGCGTTCAGCGATTTTTTTACCCACACCTGGAGCCTGAATGAGGATTTGCGTATTGCCAGCGATAATTGCTTGGACTAAATCTGGTAGTTCCAGAGTGTCTAAGAGGGCGATCGCTAAGGCTGCACCAATCCCTGTGACAGTCAGCAAGTGGCGAAATAAATCGCGTTCGGCTGGGGAAGCAAAGCCATATAGAAAGGGCACTTCTTCCCGAATTTGCAAATGGGTAAAAATTTGCGCCACTCCTCCCGACTCTGGTAACTGATTGGCTAGCCGTTGGGGAACTTGCAAATCATACCCCAAGCCATTCACTTCCAGAGTCAGAATCACGCGATTAGCGCCAATTGTTTGGATACCAGCGACTATACCTTTTAAATAACTAATCATTACAAGAGACCAAAATAATGTAAGCCTTCAATAATTCCACCTGCACAAAAACATGAAGCCAGGTAGCGGTAGTCTGCGGGATACTCATTGTGCCATTGGAGTAACTCTTTGCGGGCATTCCCCACAATGATTCCCCGTTCGTTGCCTACAGCAAATAAAGCAATATCATTACCTGAATCACCACAGACAACTGTTTGTTCTGCTGCAAATTTCCACTTCTGGCGTAAAAATTGCATTGCCTGACCTTTATCGCTGCTATAGGGTACAATGTCAAGGTCAATCCCGCTACTGTAGATTAACTTTACATTTAATTTAGATTTCTGCAACTCTGCTTCAAGTTGTGGTAGAACATTCGCAGATACTTTTTGTTCTAGGAAACAACTCACTTTGAAGGGACGCTGTTCTGAATCTGGTTGCCGAACTAACTCAGGATATTTTTTTGTAATAGATAATACAGTTTCTCGTTCCCATCCCGGAGAGAGAATTTCTGACCAACCTGAGTCTGGAGTATCAGTACCATCAAGGTAGATTTCAGTACCCACGGAAAGGACGAGAGCATCCGGTTGCAAAAGATTTTTTTGAGCTTGCAGTTCTTTGTAAAGTACAGGCGATCGCCCGGTAGAATAAACGATTTTCGTACCGTATTCTTGGCGATGTTGACTCAGGAGTTGATTTAGTTCTGGTAAAGCGCTGTCATCGCCCACAGTCCGGTATACGAGGGTGTCATCTAAGTCGGTTACAAACAGAAATGGTTTCATGATTAAATCTCTTGTAAAATCTCGTTATTCTACCGTGTGAAGGGACTTTTGCAAGAGATTTGTTTGCTAAAAACAAAGCATCATATCAGAAATTATTCTTTTGTAGAGACGGCGATTTATCGCGTCTTTGTAATGATCAATCGCATTTTTGGGATTTAGAATTGTCATCAAAAAACCTTAGCCAAACCGTATTGTCTACTGTCTCTTGAGAATGGCGATCGCCTCATTAGTGCAGAGTTTGAGTGTCGCTATAATGCCATACTCAATCTCAAGAAAACCGAATTGATTGAAGGAGTTGTTTATGTGGCATCACCTTTCGATTAAACTGAATCATAGTTTACTGTGTGCAAGTGTCACCACAGCTTGAACTAACTCTTCTGGATCGAGGGGCTTGGTAACGTGCCTTTGATAGCCACTGATGATGGCTCGCTCGTAATCATCAACTCTGGCATAAGCAGTCAAAGCGATCGCGGGAATCTCTCCCCCTTTTTCGGGCGTTAAGGTGCGGATCTGCTGAATCAGGGAATAACCATCGACTTCGGGCATCCCAATATCACTGACTAAGACATCGGGTTGGAAGGATTCTAGATTTGCTAAAACTTCTGCCGCAGAGCTAACAGTCAAGACTGTAGCTCCGTATTCAGTAAGTAATACTGTTAATAACTCACGGGCATCGGCATCATCATCAACTGTGAGGACTTTAATCCCCGTGAGTTCGAGTTCTTGTTGTGGCAACTCATCTGGCTGCTTGATTTCCGGTTCAACATTCAGCAGTGGCAACTGGACTGTAAAGGTGGCTCCCAAGCCTTCACCCGGACTATCAGCCGCGATGGTGCCGCCGTGAGCCTCAACTAACTGCCGGACGATCGCTAACCCCAATCCTAACCCCCCATACTTGCGGGTAATTGAGACATCTTCCTGACGGAATGACTCAAAAATATACGGGAGAAAGTCAGAGCTAATGCCTTTGCCAGTGTCACTGACGATAATCTGTGCCCGATCGTCAACTTGCTCTAGTCGGGTTTCTACCCGTCCTCCTTTGGGGGTAAACTTGATCGCATTAGAAAGTAAATTCCAAACGATCTGTTGAAGGCGGTTGGAATCTCCAGAGACTTGCCCAATATTCGGCAATACCGAATGCAACACAATTGATTTGGAAAGGGCTGCTGTATTTACTGTGTCGATCGCAGATTCAATCACAAATGCCAAATTCACAGGAGCCGCATCTATGCTCAGTTTGCCACGCAGAATCTTGGCTAGATCGAGCAAGTCATCAATCAGTTGAGTTTGCAGTTTCGCGTTGCGTTCAATGGTGGCTAAAGCTTCAGCCGTTTTGGTTTCACTAAATTTGCGGGTTTGCAGCAGTTTTGTCCAGCCGAGAATCGGGTTAAGAGGCGATCGCAATTCGTGGGAGAGAACCGCCAAAAATTCATCTTTGATCCGATTAGCGCGTTCGGCTTCGGCTCTGGCTGCTTGTTCTAGTTGAAATAGACGATCGCGTTGGATTTCAGCTTGTTTGCGATCGGTGATATCCTGGACATTACCTACCATCCGTACCGCATTGCCCGCAGCATCATAGAAAACCTGACCTCTAGCCGCTAACCAGCGAATGCCATCAGGATGTATAGTGCGGAAGTCATCTTCATAGTACTCTTCCTGTTGCTGGATGGTGCGACTCACCCCTTCATTAGCTGAGATGCGATCGTCTGGATGCAGGATACTTAACCAAAGTTGATATGTGATTTCCTTTGTGCTTGGGTCAAGCCCATACAGATTGATATACTCTTCAGATACATGAGCTCTGTTGCGGATAATGTCCCAGTCCCATAATCCCGATTGCGTCGCTTTGTACGCCAATTTTAACCGGGCTTCGCTCTCCTGCAAGAGGAGTTCTATCTTTTTGCGATCGGTAATGTCTCGTGAAATCAATAAGATTCGTTCCAGCTGCCCAGAAGCATCCAAAATCGGGCTAACGACCACTTCCCACCATTTCGGAGTGCCTTTTACAGTTGGGCAGTATCCGCTAAAAATGCTGACTTTACCTGTTTTAGTGGCAGCGAATGCCTCCTCTGCCTGTTGCCGAGAACTGCCTTCCCAGAAACAGAGCCATTCATTATTGAGATGGGCATTTAAGTCATCAATTTCCATCAAACACAGTCCACCTGTATTCATGTACAGCAGCCGCCCATCAAGGCTTAATACCTTGATGCAATCAGAACTGCTGTCTAAAATGCGGTTTTTAAATTCTTCACTCTGGCGCAAGGCTTCTTCGGTTTGTTGGCGAGTGGTGATATCTCGCCAGGTGGCAACAAATCCATCTCCAAATTTAGCCACGCGGATATCAAAGGCTCTAACTAAGCGTTGTTGTCCGTAATCATCCTCATAAAGTAGGCTGTCTTTAATGAGCGGCTGCCCTGTTTCTACTACCTGACAGTATTCATTAAACAATCCACTGTCACGATGCCCTGGTAGTAATTCACACAATCCATGCCCAATCTGCTGCTCATAAGTCATTTGATTGTTGAAACAAGCCGCACTATTGACATATTCAGTTACAAAATCGACAATCTGTCCCTGCTCATTCCGTACAGCACGGTATACCCCAAAGCAGTCCAGCATATTTTCAACTGAGGTGCGGAAGCGTTCTTCGCTCTTTCGCAGAGCAAGTTCTGCCTGTTTGCGCTCGCTGATATCATGATGGATGCCTGAAAGGCGGAGTGGATTGCCTTGTCGATCGCGCGAAACTACCTTTCCGTGGTTGGCTATCCATTTCCACTCCCCAGACTTGGTTAACATGCGATATTCAAATTTGTAAGACACCGAATCGTCGTGAAGATGGGCATTCAACCGTTCCATCACCCAAACTTTATCCTCAGGATGAATCAGTCGCTCCCAAGCGCTAAAGTCCCCAGGTAAATCTCCTTGCTCATATCCCAGCATTTCCAGCCATCGGGAACTTAAATAATCTTCATTGGTAACAATGTTCCAATCCCAGAGACCGCCACCAGAACCTTCCAGTGCCATTTGCAGACGTTCTTCACTGTCTCGCAGGGCTTGCTCTGCCTGTTTGCGTTCGCTGATGTCTTCGGCAATACCTGCAAACCGATAAATCTCTCCAGTTTCATCTCGAAGGGGAAAGCAGCGATCGTGAACCCAGCGAATACTACCATCGGCTAAAATAATTCGGTATTCCTCATCGAATTTCCCGGCGACAGCTTTTTCATGAAACGCTCTGTCTGTCGCTGCTCGATCTTCTGGGTGGATGCGATCGACCCATGCTTGTTGTCCTTGATACAATTCCTCTGGGTTCAATCCCCACAGGCGTTTATATGCAGGGCTAACATAGCTAACTCGATTTTCCTGCACCTCTTTGATCCAGAACACCGCATCAATATTTTCTGCAAGCTGCCGAAAACGTTCCTCACTCTCGCGCAGAGTTTCGGCCGATCGTTTGCGTTCGGTGATATCTAGATCGATACCCGCCATCTGAATTGGTTGCCCGTGTTGGTCGTAGAATACCTTACCCTGACTTAGTGCCCACCGAATCGTGCCATTAGGATATACCACTCGAAATTCAATGTCATAGTCTTCGCCGGTGGCGATGGCACGATTGACGACTGCTAGAACGCGATCGCGATCGTCAGGGTGGACTCGCGCGGCAAACATCTCGAATGAGCCGTCAAACTCTCCTGGTTCCAGTCCAAATGAGGCTTCCAGATTATCCGACCAGGAAATTTTTCCGGTTTGGATGTTCCAGTTCCACGTTCCCATCCGCGAAGCTGATAGTGCCAATCGCAGCCGTTGTTCGCTCTGGCGTAGTTCTGCTTCTACCTGTTGGCGTTCTTTTAGTTCATGTTGTGCCTGCTGATACAGTTCTGCCTGTCGCAAGGCGATACTCATCTGAGTTGCCAACTCTTTAAGCAAGTCAATTTCTAAGGGCTGCCAAAATCGAGGTGAGGTACAATGATGAGCAATTAGCAATCCCCAAAACTGGTTGTCTTGCAGAATTGGTACAACCAGATGAGCTTTGACTTGAAACTGTGCCAACAATTCACCGTGGCAGGGGTCAATACTGCGATCGTGAATATCTGATACTGCCGTTACTTGTCCCTGATAATAACGTTCGATATAATTTTTAATCAAGGCGGGTTCGTGCCTGACAGGTTGCGGTCGATTCGAGGTAATGTAGCTCTCAGCAAGGCAGGGATCGTACACAGTAGACGAGAGAAGCGATCGCCATTGTGTCCCGACTGATTCTGCTATTACTGTGCCATTCCCGTCAGGTTTTAACTGAAAAACTAAGACGCGATCGGTGTGCAGAAATTCTCGCACTTCGGTTACGGTTGTTTGAAGAATTTCATCCAGATTCAGCGATTCGTGAATTTTCTGGGTAATATGTGAGACTACGCGCTCTCGTTCAATACGCTGTTGTAGTTGGGTACGTAGCCGGACTGTTTCAATTGCCCCATTGACTGCTATTTGTAGCCCTTCTGGGGTGATTTGCTCTTTGATAATATAATCTTGCGCGCCCGCTTTGATCGCCTTAACTGCGATCGCCTCATTGCCCTGCCCAGTGACGACAATCACAGGTAGGCAAGGCTGTTGCATTGAGGGTTGCAATTGTGCCAGAAATTCTAGTCCGTCTAGGTCAGGTAATCGATAATCAAGCAACACAGCATCGGGCTGATGTTGCTGCCAAAGTTCTAGCCCTTGTTGTCCCAGCGTTGCTTCTAGGATAGTGTAAGAAGATTCGCGATCGCGCAGCAAATACCGCCGATATAGTTCTCGATCTTCTGGGGAATCATCGACAATTAGGAGGGTGCGCTGTTGCTGAGACATCGTAAAATTAATTGAGCGGATGAGTTAAAGCCCACATTCCGCAGGTTATCATACAGAAATTAGTGTTTTAAAAATAGCGCTAAAATCCTCACCTATGTAAAGATTTTATCATAAGGAATCCTGCGGGTAATCAGGCAATGTCGTTACTTCAAACCAATATTCCACGAGCATTTGAATATCTCTTTTCAGTTGAGCAAAATTGATTGGTTTAACAATATAGCTGTTGACACCATATTGATAGCATACTTCAATATCTTTAGGATTGTTAGAGGTAGTAAACACCACCACCGGAATCATCTTCAAGTTGTCATCCTGTTTAATCCGGCGTAACACTTCTCGTCCATCGGTTCCGGGTAGGTTCAAGTCAAGCACAATCAAGCCGGGACGGGACGCGCTTTCGCGTTCCACATAACTACCAGTGCGATAAAGAAAGGCTAAGGCTTGTTCTCCATTCATACATCTCTGAATAGCGATCGCAATGGTAGATCGCCCTAGAAATCGTTGCAGTGCCTCAAAGTCTTCATTGCTATCCTCGACAATTAAAAGTAGGGGCTTTTCCGGGATCGGAGGGGCTGAAATTTGAGTCATGTATTTGCCTCCGCCGACAGAGTAAAGTAAAACGTACTACCAACAGTTGGTGTAGATTCCACCCAGATTCTACCACCATGACGTTCCACGATTTTGCGGGCAATGGTTAACCCTACCCCAGTCCCACCGCCAAATTCGTCCCGTCCATGTAAGCGGCGGAAGATTTGAAAGATTTTGTCGAGATGCTCTTGAGAGATGCCAATGCCGTTATCACGAACGTAGAAAGTTAGAGAAGTAGAAGTAACTTTTCTGTCTCCATTTCCTTCAATAAAACCTATTTCGACCCATTTATCAGGTTTATCATTGTACTTAATAGCGTTGCTAATCAGGTTGCTGAAGAGTTCATTAATTTGAGCGCGATCGCCTTGAACGCTCTTCAGGGGTTGAGGAATGCGAAACTCAACTGCGCTCTGCGGTCGAGAAATAGTCAAGGTGGTGATTACCTGGGGTACTAACTCATACAGATGCACTGGTTGCCGGATCAGTTCGGCGCGTCCCAACCGTGAGAAATGGAGGAGGGAATTGATCAGGTCTTCCATTCGCTGCGTCAGCCGCACCAAGGTTTGCAGTTTCGCCATTCCATCGCTATCTAGTATGTCTGCATAGTCTTCCATTAAGAAGTTAGCATAGTTGTGAATGCCCCGCAGCGGTTCTTTGAGGTCATGGGAAGCAACGTAGGCAAAAGAATCAAGTTCTTCGTTACTCCGTTGTAATTCAAAATTCATCGATGCCAATTTATCTGCCTGCCGTAACACAACGCCCACAATCAGGCTTCGCAGTTCAGTAACCACCTCAATTTCGCAGGGTTTCCAGGGTAGGGCAGATCCTTGCACCGTTTCTTGCCATAATTCAAAGGATTTGCGAGGAGACATTCTGAAACTGCCATCTGAGAAAACTTCTACAGGCTTGTTGGGGTTGCCGCCCCAATTCACTGTTTGAATTACCTCTGGACGAAACCAGAGAATGTAATTGTGATGAACTTTGGAAATTTCCAGAGCTAAAACGCCACTAGCGATCGCTTTAAATGATTCGGCAGCAGGGTAATTTTTCGTGAGCGATCGCGTCTCAAACAAGTTATGATGCAGTTGAAGCTTAATCCAATCAAGTAAGGCGTGAATCTCCGACTCTGATGGGGTTTTACCCACTTGAATATACTGGTCGCCACTACAGATCGCCGCTCCTGTGGCGCTGACCAAATTGAGTAATTGAGATTTCATTTGCACCATGCCATCCAGGAAATACTCAGCCTGAGACAAGCCTTCCACAAATTTAGTTTGTAATGACTTTAATTGACTTTTGTAATCAATATCTTCACTTGCTTCTTTATTTGCCAGTTCCACAGACATCACCTGTCCAATGAACTCGCAGATGGTGCGGATATTGTAAGAAATATATTTGGGTGACGAATGGTGACAGGCAATCAATCCCCAAAGCTTTTGCTCGTGCATCAGAGAAATAGACATAGAAGCGGTCACGCCCATATTTTCCAGGTACTCTAGATGAATCGGAGAAACACTCCGCAACACCGAGAGACTGAGATCCAACGGTTGATTTGTTAAAGGATTGTTCGCTGGAATTAAGGTGACAGGCTGGTAGCTGGCATCTGGAATCAGCCGCAGCCAATTAAGGGTGTATAGCTGTCGGGCTTGCTTGGGAATATCAGAAGGCGGATAGTGTAAATCCAAATAGGGCGTTTCGTGATTGGTGTCTTCAGCGATGACACTGCCTGCCCCTTCGCGATCGAATCGATAGACCATGACGCGATCGAAGCCAGTAATTCGCCGGACTTCTGTCACCACAATCTGGCACATTTCTAGCAGCGTTGCTGCTTTCTGAATGCGGGTGATGGTTCCTCTTACCTGTTGATAGAAGTCAAAAAAGCCTGTTTTGTCCTTTGCTTTTTTCGGCTCTAATTCGAGAATAATAATAGTATCTAAATGATGGACAATGCCATCAAAATGAATTAATTTATTTTGATGTTTGATGGACAAATTGAGGGGATTAACGCTCTCAAAATCCTCTGCCAGACATTGTTGAATTAGTTTAATCTGCTTGACATTGAGTAAATCTGATAGCGGCTTGCCCAGCAATTCATCAGGTTGACGACCAACAACTTCCTGACTATTACTGCTCACCTGAAGGATTTCCAGGGTGGGATCTTGCAAAACTAGTAAAATCCCGTGAGGCTGGATCAAACTTGGAATGTGGATCGGTTCGCGATCGCAGTTTGTCAAATCAATGATCTCATCAGTCATTCTCTGTTTATCCAACTCCTCATTAGAACTCTGGCTTAAATAATTCGTAATTCGTAATTCGTAATTCGTAGTTACAGCAGTTTTCGCTCAAACCTGCCACAAAAATAAATCCTAAAACAAAGCCCAGCGTCCGGGGATTTAGACGCGATAAATCGCCGTCTCTACAAGTGTTTTGTTGCTCATTCTGAACTGTATTGCGTTATATCTAAGATTTTGAGTCCTGTATTTTGTACCTCACTTAAAAGCAAACTCCTGTATTCACACTACTAGCCTAGACTCAAACTAGAGTCTCCGGCATCTACTCTTGGCTTAATGTTTCAATCAACAAATCTACCTGCTGTTGTCGCTGCTGCAAAAAACCTTCGCACTGACGCAAATACTCTACAGCAGTTGCAAATTGGTCAAACACAGCTTCCAATTCCAATTCACCCGCCTCAATGCGAGTAATAATTCCCTCTATTTCAGCAACCTTCGCCTCATAATTCCAACCTTCCTCAGAAGTAGAAACACTCTTACGTTTAACCATTCAACTCTCTGCGTCCTTGGCGTCTTGGGGGTTCGTTTATCGTAAATTCAAGGGTTCAAGACCTCAACTGTCTTTAATTTTGAAGTAATGAGTAATAAGTAATGGGTATTAAGTATCTAAGCATAAATAAATTTAAAGTTTGTAGTAAGGACTTTAGTCCTGATAATCCTTGCTCTGAGCGATAAATCGCTCACTACAAACTAGGAGTTGATTTTATATTTAATTATGTCTACCTACTTACTCATTACTCATTACTCATTACTCATTACTCATTACTCATTTATTTATTTCCATAACCTTCACTTTAACCCCACCCTGCCCCAACTGAATCACTAACTCTTCTCCCACAGCTAACTCCGCCGCCGAACGAGCGATCGCTCCATTTTCCCTTCTCACCACCGCATAACCACGCTGCAACACCGCTTTCGGGTCAAGACTAGCCAACTTCTGCCGCAATAATTCTAAATGCTGTGTTGCTTGCTGCGATCGCCCCGTTGTAATTTGCACCAAATGCTGACGCTTCCAAGCTAGCTTTTCCACTTCCTGCTCCACTTGCCGATCTAACCGCAAACGTCGCAAACGGTTCCGCAATACTTGCAGTTTATTCTCAGCATTTTCCCTAAAGTCATGCACCGCCTCATGTAAAGCGACAACTCGCTGCCGATGCTCAGTATACAACTCTGAAAGTGCTGGTACAACCATTTCCGCTGCCGCAGTGGGTGTATGCACACATACATCTGCGACTAAATCTGCTAAAGATTCATCTCGTTGATGGCCGATCCCAGTAATTACAGGAATGGAACAACTAGCCAGCGATCGCACCACTCGTTCATCATTAAAACAAGCCAACTCTTCCACCGCGCCACCACCCCGCGATAAAATTAGCACTTCGGCACGACCATCTCTTTCCACTCGCTCAATTGCTTTGACGATAGATTCAGGCGCTTGCTCGCCTTGTACGGTCGCCGGAGAAAATAAAACGTGTAAACCTGGATACCTTTGCTTCAGGGTTTTTTGAATATCACCCCAAGCAGCAGCCGTTGGGGAAGTGACGACAGCGATCGTTTGGGGATGAGTGGGGAGCGATCGCTTTCTTTGCGCGTCGAATAACCCCTCAGCCAGCAAGCGATTTTTGAGTTGTTGATAGCGTAACGCCTGTAAACCAACACCAGCAGGTAGAGTTTGCCAAACTGATAACTGATACTCTCCCCGTTGCGGATAGACGCGAATGCTGCCCAAAATGATTATCTGTTCGCCAGGAACAGGCATTTGGGCGAGTTTTGGCAATTGGCTATTCCATACTACACACTTAATTCCGGCGCTGCGATCGGTATCTTGCAGCGTGAAAAACAACCCACTGCGATGGTTGTTAGCGCTAGAAACTTCGCCAGTTACCCAAACTTGGCGCAATCGTTCATCTTGCTCTAACAGCAAGCGGATATAGTCAGTTAATCCAGATACCGAAAGCGCCGTATCGAGTATCAGAGAGTCGGGAAGGTCGAGAGTCATCAAAGATGCCTGAAAGCATTTGTGCTGGAGCGATTCTAGCATTTTTAATGAAACCCGAAGTTTAACCGAGTAAACGCTTCAATCTTTTGTAAACATCATCATCATTGCGCTTACCGACTAAAATCACTTCTATTAAATCGCGATCGGGAAAATACCTGTAAATAATTCGATATTCACCACTATCAACTCGATATAAACCCTGATAACCAGATAGCTGCTCACTATCAGCGGGTAAAGGCTCAACATTCAAAGCTAAAACCTTTTTTGCAATCTGTGCTGCTATTTTAGGCTGTAAACCGTTCAGAAAATCAAGAACAGTTGCTAGACCATCAAGCTTCGCCATTAGCTAAATGCTCTAATGCAGATGTAAAAGCCTCTGTACCAATCATTTTGGAGTGACTCAGAGCAACTTCAGCAGCTTGACCGAAAACCATATCCTCTAATTCTTCCAGCCGATTCATTAATTTTTGGTAGCTCTCGGCTGAAATAATCACGTGGCTAGGCCGTGATTGCTTAGTTAGTAGAACTGGCTCAGTAGCAGCCTTGTCAAAAACCTCACCGTGTTTGTTACGAGCATCTGTGAGAGTGTAGGTCTGCATAGCAATTTTGACTATTTTAGACATTTTGACTATATTTTAGCAGATAACTCTTCTGAACTCAATTCTGGCTCAAGATAATACAGTGTTCATTATTGAATGTTAGATTTCCCAGCACACATCAAAGCAATAGATGATTACACTATTTGGTTTAATCTTTCAGAGACTGGAGTAACTGGCTAGGGCGTGCCATTTTCACAGCAAGATAAAGATTTGGATAGCGAACAAATATATAGTGTTCATATTTATACCAATGCATTTCACCCTTTTCTTTGTTACAAACCTGGCAAATGACCCATAAATTCCTGAATTCCATTGATAACCAAGGATACTGTGACCGAGGTAGCTTGTGATCTATCGTCTTGCCACCTTTGTCAGAGTAGTGAGATCCACAAATTGGACAATACCAGTTAGAATTTTCTCTCACCCAATCTTTACTTTCTTGAGTTGTTCCACACTCAAAATCACCATTAATATATCGCCAGTAATCGAATTTTCTATAAGTTTCAAAATCTTCATGAGTTAGCCTGTGATACCGCTTGTTGCCGATTGTATCCGCAAGCGCAAATAATTCTTTAAGTTCTTTATCTTCAATGTTAACCATATTTACCACTAAATTTTTACTGTTCTATATATCTTTTGGTTATGCTTCTTTTTATATTTAATATTGGTATTTTGACTAAAATCAATAAATTCCATCTCTGTCTCAGGAAACTGCTTATCTATTTCTTCTGCAACTTCATTAACTTTTTTAGATAATCTTTGGTTATACTTGTTTATTTCTTGATTAGTGAGATATTTATTACCAATCCTATCAGCCTCAATAAATAATTCTTCAAGTGTCAATTCTTCAACATGATAATTATCTATAAACTCCTCTATTTTTTGATAAAGATTAACAACATGATCCCAACCAATATTCTTGTAAAAGTTTTCTTTTAGCCAAATTTGGTCTTTCTCATGAAGCTTACTCCGATTCTTTGAGTTAGCGAGTTGAACAACCCGATAACTCATTCCTCTAAAATTCCTTTTTTTACCTTTTTGAGCAGCCATATATTCAGTGCTTTATCCTAAAGTCCATTGGAAAAAAGTAATTACTGCTTTCCGAATTTCACTATCTTCATATTTGAGGATTTGTTTAGTATTGATAGCTAGTTTAAGTTTAATTTGATCGACTAAATTTTTGAGAGATTTATTGTCTTTTTTGAGTTGTTCATTCACTTCTATTAAATTTTTGTTTTGAGAATATATTGTCTTGAGTTCAACTTCTAAAATGTTATTTCTCTGAGACAAGCTTTTAATTTCAGCATCGTATTTTTCTCTTTCCTGTTTCGGATAATTTTTAACTTGGTCAATTTTGGTAGCATACTCCTGCTCCATTAACTCAATTTCTTTAGTTTTCTTAGTTACCAGACCTTTCTGGGCCGCTTGAAGACGCTGACGCTTAATTAATTCAGAACCAGCAAAACGCGAAATAGCTCTACGAATGATAATCTCATCGGGATTGGTACTAAAGTCAATTACTTCCAAAGCACGCATAGCGTCTGCTTTTGTCCATGCCTCACTTTCAAGTAGCTTAATAGCCTGTGACTTATTCACGTTTGCTTAGAATAATAAATGTGATTTATGTCACAATTTTATCAGTATATAATTTCCATGCCAACAGGCTCTCTTTAACAGGACTTACGCAAAATCATGAAAAAACGAACCACAGAGGGCGCAGAGGACACGGAGAAATAAGAGTTTCAGAAAGCTCTTGCGTAAGTCCTATTTAAGAAGAACGCCAACTTTACTGAACTTATCGATGTCGGGGACTACTACGGTTTATGTTGTGAGTGAGCAAAATTCAACGGTTTATTGATCGCGTGGCGTTGTACTAAGTTTTTATCTCTCCAAAATCAAGCAGTCTAACTATGTACACGGCGTCAGGTAAGTTGTTTAGGTAATTTTTTCTTTGAAAACCCTTGCTTACCTAGCTAAAAAAAGCTATCTCTGAATGCAAGTTGGTATCATTGTGCAAAACTACCCTAATCTGGTAGCGATCGAGTTACGATCTTGTCACACCCCTTTTTTGATTTGAGAAGTCCTATTCCAGAATTTTCTGGTTAAAATAGTATATCTGTTCTACTCAAACTCCGACACCAACACTCCTTAAAACCATATATTAAGAGGCATTAGAGACAGGAATGGCTATCAACACCGATACTTCTGGCAAGCAAAAAGCACTGACTATGGTGCTAAACCAGATTGAGCGCAGCTTTGGTAAAGGAGCAATCATGCGCCTAGGCGACGCTACCCGGATGCGGGTGGAAACAATTTCTAGTGGAGCGCTTACCCTAGATTTAGCATTAGGTGGTGGTTTACCCAAAGGTCGGGTAATTGAAATTTATGGCCCAGAAAGTTCTGGTAAAACTACAGTAGCGCTACATGCGCTAGCCGAAGTGCAAAGAAATGGCGGTATTGCTGCCTTTGTTGATGCAGAACACGCCCTCGATCCCACTTATGCTGCGGCATTGGGTGTAGATATTGACAATTTGCTGATTTCTCAACCTGACACTGGCGAATCAGCTTTGGAAATTGTCGATCAGCTGGTTCGCTCTGCTGCGGTTGATATTGTAGTTATAGATTCAGTAGCAGCACTGGTTCCCCGTGCTGAAATTGAAGGCGATATGGGTGATGCTCACGTTGGTCTGCAAGCGCGGTTAATGAGCCAAGCCCTACGTAAAATTACTGGCAATATTGGTAAATCTGGTTGTACAGTAATTTTCATCAACCAGTTACGGCAAAAAATCGGTGTTACTTACGGTAGCCCAGAAACGACTACTGGCGGTAACGCATTGAAATTTTACGCTTCGGTGCGTTTGGATATTCGTCGGATTCAAACCTTGAAAAAAGGTACAGATGAATATGGTAATCGGGTTAAAGTCAAAGTCGCCAAAAATAAAGTAGCGCCGCCTTTTAGAATAGCGGAATTTGACATTATTTTTGGTAAAGGTATTTCTACCTTGGGTTGTGTTGTTGACCTAGCAGAAGAAACTGGCATTATTATCCGCAAAGGAGCTTGGTATAGTTACAACGGCGATAATATCTCCCAAGGACGAGACAACGCCATTAAGTATCTAGAAGAAAAGCCTGAATTTGCTGAGGAAATTAAGAAACTGGTGCGTGAAAAGCTAGATAAAGGCGCTGTTGTTTCTGCTAACTCCGTAGCTAAAGCCAGTGAAGAAGATGAAGAGGAAGATGTCGATTTAGAGCCAGAAGAATAAAAAATGTGGATTTATTAATCTGCAATTGCTAATAGATGGTGCGTTACAAAGAAAGCTAACGCACCTTATTTTTTATCTTTTTTATCGAAATTTGGATATTGTTAAATACAAGCTTAAATTCAGATAGTGAATAGATTTCGACTGATTTTCACATCCTACTTGATATTTTGGCGTAGGAGAGGCTGCGCGTAGCTTGCTTCCATGTAGTGGTACTACTTGACTCAGCGACCATCGTATTGACAGACTACTATTAGGGAAAAAGGATAAAAATACTGGATCGGGGTTTCAGCCTGAGATTGACACTAATGACCAGCTATATGGTAATATTTCATGGCATTATGCTAAAAAACTTTGTTTATAATCAAAGAGTAGCCAACCCATGAGTTTAGCTGTAATTAAGTTCTCTTCAGAAGAGTGCGGCATCTGCCACAAAATGTCTTTTTATGACAAAAAGGTGGCTGAAGAACTGGGTTTAGAATTTATCGATGTAAAAATGCAAGATACGACTGCTTACCGCAAGTATCGCAAGATTTTATTGACTCAATATCCCGATAAATTAGAAATGGGATGGCCTACTTACATCATCTGCAATTCTCCAGAGGGAGAATTTCAGATTGTTGGTGAAGTGAAAGGAGGCCATCCCAAAGGGGAGTTTAGAAGCCGTCTGCAAGAGGTTCTGGATTCCACAGCTAATCAGAACTAATTATCTCAAAAGATTTGACCTCTAAGGCAGGGCCAATCATGGCAGTTGTCATGATATCTTCACGCACCTGTCCTTTAACTTTTGCTTTTTGTCCGGCTTTGAGTAAGTCTTTGTCAGCCCCTCTAAGGATTTCGTAAGTAACGCCCTCTTCTGTAACTAACGCCCATGCGCCTGTACCAATATCACGACGTTCGACTGTACCTGTAAGTGTAATGCTCATAACAGTTCTGAGTGCTGAGTGGGGAGTAGGAAATTAGTAGAGACGCGATTAATCGCGTCTCTACAAGAGTTAGGAGTTATAAAAATTGATTTCCCATTCTCAATTTACGCAATTTTTTCTTCATTTTTCAATGCTAAACGAACAAGTCCATAACAGACTAGGGCATTAGCAATGAGGAAGAGGCGTGCTATGTTACCACTTCCCAATCCCCAAACTGCCGGCTCGAAAAACGCACTTGTAGTTAAGCACGCGGCTATACCTAAAGTTGAACCAATGGCAAACCATTTCCAACTAGGATGTCCCAGCAGCAATGCCATCAACACAATGGGAATCAGTACACTGGCAAATATAGGATTCAAGGCATCAGTTCCCTGGAGAGTATTGCCCAATTCGGGAATTGAACTGCCCAAAACCCGGAAAGGCCATTGGGGAAGATCAAAAATATAGATTCCCTTGAGGAAGAATAACCCAGAACTGCCAGCAATTAGTCCACTAGATAAAGACCAACTCCAAGTGAAGGGGAAGTAAACGCGTAAAAACCAAGCCAGCAGATAGGAACCAACTACCATTAAAACCTTGGGTAACAGTGCTACCGCACCACCATCAATCCAAAAGCCGGGGTTAAGATAGCCGCTATCCCGTAACCAGCGGAAGAAATCTGGAAAACTGATTTGTCCGCTAAAGGCTAGTTTGACTGCTGCTTCTGCATTGAGTTGTCCAGCACCATAATAGTTCAAACCATCATCCTGAATGACTCGTGCTGACTGCTTGAGGACTTTTAAAACTTCATCTGGTTCTTTGATGCCAGCAGCTTTAATTAATGCTGCAACCCCAGCAACGTGGGGAGCAGCCATACTTGTACCCTGAAAACCCAGAAATACCCCTTCGCCCTTTTCGTCGATAGTTTCCTGGAGAATCTTACCAGCTTCACTACCACCTGGAGCAGAGATATCTACCCCTGCACCAAAGTTAGAATAGGGCGCTCTTTCGCCATCTGGGCCAATTGCCGAAACGCCTATGACGTAGGGATAGCGGGCTGGATAGCTTGCTCCATTGGCGTTTTCATTGCCGGCTGCGGCAATAATAACAACACCTTTTCTATGGGCATACTCGATCGCTTGTTTCATCAGCTGGCTTTCACCACCACCACCCAAGCTCATATTAATTACATCTGCACCTTTATCAGCAGCAAATTTAATCGCTTCGGCAATATCGGCAACGGTACCACCGCCATAAGAACTGAGTACCTTCAGCGGCATCAGACTAGCTTCGTAGGCAATTCCAGCGACGCCATATTTATTATTTGTGGCTTGGGCAATAGTTCCGGCAACATGAGTACCGTGGCCGTTATCGTCTGTGGCTTCTTCTCGGTCGTTAACAAAATCATAGCCCTTGACGAATTTTGTCTCATACAAGTCGCGAACTTTGGTAATTCCGGTGTCAATAACTGCGACTGTGATGCCACTGCCTTTAGTTTGACTCCATGCGCCTTCAATACCGATTTTGTGCAAGTTCCACTGCTTGCTGTAATATTGGTCATTAGGGCCAGTTAATGAAGGACTTGTTTCTTCATCTTCTTGAGGTGTTAAAAATTCACCTAGCCAAGCGGTTTTACCTGGTTGGGGAATCTTGTTGTAGATATAGTTTGGTTCAATGAATTCTGTCGCTTGGGCAAACTGAGATTTTTTCAGTTCTTGGAGCCGTTGGCGATCGCCCTTGATAATATACACATTATCTTTTTTGGAAAACTTGTTGTCTAATTGGGGTGTAACGTTGTATTGTTTGGCGATCGCTTGCAAATCTTGTTCCACCACAGATGATGGAATATCTTCCCGAAAATCAAGCAAAATCGTCTCAAACTCTCCTTTCGCTGCCAATCCCTGAAAATTCAGGAAACCAAATATGGCAGCTCCCAGCCCAATGACAAACAAGCACAATAATATAAGTTTTCTCATATTAACTCATCACCGCTTTTTGCCAGTTTGCTCATACCATAACTTATCTGCGCCCCTTGTTGGTAGATTTTGCACTTTTAGTTACAAGTTTCACTCAGGACTGAGGATTTTTTTAAACGATGGAACGTGGTCTTTTGTGGTTGCCGCTGTTAGTAATGTTTTTCTGGTTGGCTTGGCAAGGCTCGAAGGAGTATCAAAAAGTCGAAGCCTATCGCATCTGGGCAGAGCAATTTGAACGGGCCAAGTATGATATTTATGCTGTATTAGGTCAAAAAGAAAACAATATCACTTGGGGAAAACCGACGCCTCAAGGGCCGATTAAACTAGAAACATTCTCCTTGCTTGATATTAAACAAATCCAGCTTTTAGTAGATGAAAAATTAGTAGATGTAAACAATCCACCGGAGAAAGGTCGTTCCATAGAATTAGAATTTCTATTTTCCGAATCCACTAACTCAGTGCGGGTTCCCTTTACAGAAATCCCTTTGGCAGCAGAATGGGGGAAGTTTTTGCAGGGGCGATTACAAGACTTGCGATCGCAACCACAGCAGTAGTTATATTAAAACTATAAGTTCCAAATAAGACGGCTATTTCTGGTCAAAAAGTTAGATCGCTAGTGGTGATATTATTCATGGGCAACCACGTTTTTATTGGAAGGATGTTTTTTAGAATAGCTTTTACTTGACTACTATTTATTAAACATCTCCATAAATTCAATATACGTTATCCAAAACCTTTATAGAGACGTAGCCGTGCTACATCTCTACATTCTTTTTCTACCAGATGTTTATTGCGCCCCTATGGATGTGGTCTATCTAATTGAAAGCCGTCTTAAAACTCGATTCATGTTTGGATTATACTTTCACTCAGTTGACCCGACCCAGCTATGCTTGAATGATGAAGTCAGAGGCAGTAACATAGGGCGCACCAGTAAGTTGTGCAAATTGACCACCACTGCCGAAACCAGCAGCGCTGCCATTTTGATTGTAAAATAACTGCCCAGTTGTACGATCGTAGACAATTACAGCATTGCTAAGTGCCCCTAAACTGCTGATTTGAAAATCATTGGCGTTACTAAAACCCGTTCCCACAACAGAAGTAATAGCAGTAAAGGTGGTCTTATCGAGGATAATCTTATCACCTTGAGAGCGATTGAAGTCAGCGATAGTATCAATACCGACAACAGCGCTATTAAAGATGGAATTGGTGTCGTAGAGGAAAGAGTCAGCACCTGTACCACCCACAAGAGTATCATTGCCTTGTCCACCAATCAGAAGATCGTTGCCAGTACCACCCCGCAGCAGGTCGTCACCACCACTGCCATCGATTGTATCATTACCCCCTTGACCATTAATCACATCATTAGAAGCGTAAAAACCGCTGATGTTATTGTTCAAGTCATTGAGGAAGGTGACAGTGTTTGCGGTGGAAATATACGCTTGAGTGGAATTGGCATTAATCACATCAAAGCTTTTGGTAATACTCGTTTCTCCGTCAAATATGATATTGCCGATGGCAGGTCTTGTTGTCGATGCGGCTAAGTTGTCTAGGTTTTCTAACTTAAAGTTTTGCAGAGTGACTTTGGTATTAGCCACATTTCCAAAGCTGACTTCTAAATTGCTGCCATTTTGAGTTAATTGCAGATTTCTCGCAGTCAATTCAGTCCCAATAAATTGCAAGGTGTCTATCTTGGCAACCACCGCAGCTGAAGGGTTGGAACTAGTACCTACACCACCAAAGTCAGTGATGCTGTAATTGCCATCGCCTCGTCGGATAGTAAAGGTGTCATTGGAGTTAGTGCCATTGAGAACTTGAATTTCCGGGACAGGAGCAGGTCTGACTGTGCCACTAATGGCAAAGTCAAAGGGGCTTTCATCAATATCGTTGTTGTTTAAACTGAAGCTGCCACTATAGCTGCCGGATGTAGTGGGATTGAGTGCCACTGATATGACAGTAGAAGCATTAACAGCCACGCTCGTTGGAAGAGTTCCGACCAAACTAAATCCGTCGGGAAGTTTAAGACTACTCAACTTCAATGCGCCTGTACCGGTGTTCTTGATGGTAAAGGTTTTGGTCAAGCTGTCACCAACAGTCGTTTCACCAAAGTTAATGGCAGTGGTATTGCCATCTGTAATGTTAACAGTGCCATTGAGAACTTGAATTTCCGGGGTACTAACTGTGCCACTAATGGCAAAGTCAAAGGGGCTTTCATTAATATCGTTGTTGTTTAAACTGAGGCTGCCACTATAGATGCCGGGTGTAGTGGGGTTGAGTGCCACCACTATATTGGTAGAAGCATTGACAGCCAGGCTCGTTGGAAGAGTTCCGACCAAACTAAATCCGTCGGGAAGTTTAAGATTACTCAGGTTGAGTACAGCTATACCGGTGTTCTTGATAGTAAAGGTTTTGCTTAAGGGTTCACCAACAAGGGTCTCGCCAAAGTTAATAGCGGTGTTGCCATCAATAATATTAACTGTGCCATTGAGAACTTGAATTTCTGGGGTTTTGCTAGAGCTACGGGGAGCTTCGTATGCACCAATATCAATGACTGTACTGCCATTCCCATCACCATCCTGAGGAGTCTTCTTAGTGATGCTATTGAAGCCATTAGAACCACCATCAATCGCAACACTTTCAGGTTTGAGTGCAAAATTTCTTTTGTCTGCATCAACAAATAGAGGATCTTGACCCAAAAGATTCTGTAGCCCTGTAGCGTTTAAATTATCTGAAGCTTGGAATAGGTTCGAGTTATAAACAAGATTGCGATCGAAGGTGACATTTGTGGCATACTTAATTCTGTTAGCATTTTGATTGTCGCTTGCATACAAAATGTTGTTGTAGACACGGACATTTTCCGAGTAAGTAACACCAATCTCTCCAGAATCTGTAAGAACTTGGGCATTCTTGTAAGCGGTGTTGTTGATAACATCAACATTGGTAGCTTTAAAAACATTAATACCTGCACCTCCATTGTTGTAAGTGATGTTATTTGCAATTAATGCCTTACCTGTATATGCCACATTATCTTTGCTGACATCGGTAGTATCAAGCATAATCCCATGTCCCTCAGTGATTTTGTCAGTGCCTCCTGCTTTCCACGGAATTAAACTTTGGTTATCATAGACAATGTTGTCTCGAAAAATCATTCTGTAGTCAGTGGTATTGTTATCAAAATTAAAACTGTGAAGAGAGGTTATTCCCTGATTGCCGTGAGGGGAATACCAAGCGTTTCCAGATACAATATTTTTCTCAACAGTTATATAGTCTGAATTACTGAATGCTATGCCTGCACCTGGAAAGTTACGGATTGTGTTACCAGTGATGACAATATGATGGGGATTAGTACCACCTACACCATCAGCGTTTTTCCATGCATTAACAGCAATACCATTACTATTAGTCAAGGGGTTATTAAGGTTGTCCTTCTCTTGTAAGGCATATTCGAGAGTGATGTTGTCTCGATTGCCTTTTATATCAAGTCCTTCAATCCGCACGTAGGATGAACTCAATATATTAATGCCACTTCCCGTTGTTGTTATCGTAGGCGTAGCCCCTGGATAAGCTTTTATTGTTGTCCAGTTATCTGGTGAGCCATTCAAGTTGAAAACCGTAACCCCTTTCATTTGATAATTTCCATTCATCACGTAGAGCGTGTCGCCTGCTTTCATCTCATACACGGCTCTACCCAAGCTGAGAAATGCAGATTCTTCGTTTAAGCCATTATTTTTATCACTACCTGTTGCAGAAACGTAATATGTATTGCCAGCCATCTGTTTACTCCGAATATGTGTAAGGGAAATTGTTAGTACAATCTGTGCAACTTTCTTCAGTTGCTAAGTAGTTATTTGAATGAGTCATTTATCTGCACTGTTAAGAACAGTCACAGTTATCCGATCGCGACTTAAAATCGCGTCGATTGTAGAAACGCTGTTGTCAAACTGAAAAATTTTTCTCCTGTCAACCGTTAATGGTTAAATCAGGAATATCAATACCGTCAATAGTCAGACTTTTGTTGAGATTAATTGAACGATTAGTGCGTAGATGCTTCTACTCCAGACTTCATCTTTAGCAGCTGCGTAGGCATAGCCTATCGTAGATATTGCTGCTCCTTGTAAACCAGCTTTAGCATCTTTTTTTTCAATAAAACGATCGTATTTGGCATAGTAATTCCTCTGAACTTTATGCGTTGTTTTAGGTCAGGAGGTTGCCAAATCTGCATGGTAAAATTCACCCTTAGCTGATAACTGGGGACTTAAAGTTAAAGCGATCGAAGTTAAATTGGTTGAAACTTTAGTTAGGTTAACCCTTTAACTTAAGGGGACTAATGTAACAACTTAGTTGAACCTGTTTTAAGCGGTGTAACTGAGCGTTGTGAACTTAATTAAAACTAACCTTTACAAATAGCACTTGGTATCAGTAAAACTCCTGAACATGGTAAGTTTTTTTACAACAAAATTCAAAAAACTATGGGTATGTCTGGTGGAGTTCTATTTATTTCCAGAGTGATATGAGAATAAAAAGCGCCTTGTGCAAGGATTTGATGAAGTTTCTCTAAATAATTCAGAACTCTCAAGTCAGGTTGTGGTTGCGATCGCTCTGGAAGAAAGAGGATTTTAGCCTAGTTCATCAATCTTTGAGATAGTTTGGTTTGATGACACCAACTTACTTAATCTTCATAATATGAACGCTGAAATAAACTCCAGAATACCTGTTGCTTTAACCATTGCTGGTTCAGATAGCGGTGGCGGTGCAGGAATTCAAGCTGACTTACGTACCTTTGCTTTTCACTGTGTCCACGGTACTAGTGCTATAACCTGCGTCACGGCACAAAACACTCTAGGAGTGAAGAGAGTTGACGCTATGCCAACAGAGGCTGTTGTGGCGCAAATTCAGGCAGTAGTTGAGGATATTGGCGTACAAGCTGCCAAAACTGGAATGTTGCTCAATCAGGAAATTATTTTTGCTGTTGCCCAGCAAGTGGAAGCTTTACAAATCAATAATCTAGTCGTCGATCCAGTAATGGTGTCACGCACGGGAGCACAATTGATTAATGATGATGCTGTCAAGACTCTGTGCCATGCCCTGATTCCCAAAGCGGTTATGATTACGCCCAATCGCTATGAAGCCGAGATTTTGAGCGGTTTACAAATTAATTCTTTAGAGGATATGCAAGCCGCTGCTGAAATCATTCACAAGACTTTAAAGACGAAGGTTGTTTTAGTCAAAGGCGGAGGTATGCAGGGAGATTTGCGTGGCGTTGATATCTGGTTTGATGGGGACAAGTTGGAAGTTTTGACTTGCCAGCAAATAGAGACAAAAAATACCCACGGTACTGGTTGTACACTATCGGCTGCGATCGCTGCTAATCTAGCTAAAGGAAAAGATTTGTGGCACGCAGTGCAACAGGCAAAGGAATATGTGACTACCGCACTCACTCACGCCCTAGATATTGGCGAAGGGCAAGGCCCTGTGGGACACTTCTTCCCATTGTGGAGACTAGGGACTAGAGACTAGGGATTAGGGATTGGAGACTGGGCATTGGGGATGTGGACTAGAGAAAAGTTTTCTCAGTACCTCATCCCCAATGCCCAAATAAAAAATCTTTGCCCTTTCGGTATTTTTCTATTATTCTTGGGCATAGTTTCAGGGGTGACTATCTCTGTTAGCATCTCTGTACGATCTAATTACTTTGATTTTTAATACCAAGCCCCCGATGCGAACAACCATAGGTTCTGTTCACAGAAATTCGCCAACACCGAGTACTCAAGCCTACCCTCCCTCTGTACCACTATCTGTATACAGGGAATTGTCAACAGAGTTGCAAGCAGCACAGGCGAGGCTAAACGCACTCACCACCCAAAATCAGCAACTAACGCAAGAAAATCAGCTATTACGCCAAGAAATTACCAAAGTCGTTGAGTCTTTTTCTCGTTTGCAAAATTTTGTGGATTCCCATACTACAGCTAATTATCCCCAAGCTAACCAAGCTTCTGGTGACGTTAAAAGTGCCGCCAAACGGCCAGTAACACAACCGCGTTCACCTCAGCAGGTTTCTCGTTCGCGTCCATCTGTTGTATCCAAACAACCAGCCGAAAAAAGCCGCCGCCAAGACTTTTCTGCACCTGTAATGGAAATGAATTTTCCGGTATCAGAACCAGTTTTTATAGAAGAGCAACAAGTCAGTTACTATTCCACTACTGAGCCAGATGTCAAGGGACTCAATGGCTGGTGGTTAATTATTACGATCTTGTTAATCATGCTGACTGCCTTTAGTGCTGGATATTTCGTCGTGCGTCCCTTGTTTGAACACCAGAAACGTTAGTTGACATTTCCACAGTCAGCAGCAGTAGCAGGCTTTCGGGCAACCGTATAATTTGGCTGCAATCACTCTCTAAATATCCAAACAAATCTGCTAAATGGTGGAAACGATCTATTTTTAGGTTATAAAAGCTACATAAAATGCTAAATTGACAGCAACTTCTTTATGTTAGAACCTCAAAGATTATCCAATTAATAAATCCTTGCCGCTTTTTATGTCATAAACCCTCAAGTAAAGCACTCACACTTTAAAAAAGTTGTAATTATTACATATTTTTTAGGAAAAGCACCGCTAGTTACAGCTTCAGACAGCGGATCTGGTTAGATATATAAACGAAGCTAGTAGAAGTCAGGAGTAAAGAAGATGAAAAAAGTAGAAGCTATTATCCGCCCATTTAAGCTAGATGAGGTGAAAATTGCTTTAGTTAACGCTGGTATTGTTGGCATGACTGTTTCTGAAGTCCGGGGGTTCGGACGCCAGAAAGGTCAAACTGAACGGTATCGTGGTTCTGAGTACACAGTTGAGTTTCTGCAAAAACTCAAAGTGGAAATCGTAGTTGATGACAATCAGGTTGATATGGTGGTAGACAAAATCATTGCTGCTGCCCGCACTGGTGAAATCGGCGATGGTAAAATTTTCATCTCGCCTGTTGAGCAAGTGATTCGGATTCGCACTGGCGAAAAGAACACAGAAGCAGTTTAAAAAAGTTATGAGTTAAGAGTTAAAAGTTATGAGTTGTGAGTCTGGACTAATGAATGAAGATTTAGCAGAATTCATAACTCCTAACTCTTGTACAGACGCGATTAATCGCGTCTCTCCTAACTCTTGTACAGACACGATTAATCGCGTCTCTCCTAATTCTTCACTCTCTCTAGTTGCGGAAGTAAAGCTGTAAAAGCCTTACCTCGATGGCTAATTGACCCTTTTAATTCCCGTGTCATCTCAGCAAAGGTCAATTGCAACTCTGGCACATAAAAAATTGGATCGTAGCCGAAACCACTATCACCACGAGGTGCGTGGAGAATTTCGCCGCGACAAATACCTTCAGATTGTAATACGATCGCACCATCAGGACGAGCGATCGCTACTGCACAAACAAATTGAGCTTGCCGATTTACTTCGTTGCCTAATTCTTTCAATAGCCTAGCAATCCGTTCTGAGTCGGTTTTGGCATAACGTGCAGAATACACCCCTGGTGCGCCATTTAGGGCATCTACTTGCAAGCCAGAATCATCAGCAATTGCCCAGTTTCCCGTAGCTTTAGCAATTTGTGATGCTTTCAGACAAGCGTTAGCGGCAAAAGTTTCGCCCGTCTCTTCAATTTCCAATTCTTCAGGTTTAAGGGTTAATTCCCAACCAGAATTTTCCAGATAAGCTTGCATTTCCCGCAACTTACCTGGATTTCCTGTGGCTACTACAAGTAATGTCATGAATTACAAATTATTAGTTAGGAGTTAGGAGCGATCAGTTATGAGTTAATTAATTCCTAACTCCTAACTCTCAACTCCTCACTAATTTTACTCCGCCCAGTGTTTCGCCCAAGCAAGAGTTTGATGCACTTGCTCAATTGTCGAGGCTTCGCAGTAGAGGCGTAAAACTGGTTCAGTCCCGCTAAAGCGAATCATTAACCAGCTTTTATCAGCTAAACGATACTTGTAGCCGTCAATTGTTTGGCAATCAATCACTGCTTTCCCTGCAATTTCCGTTAAGGGCTGGGTTTGCAATTGTTGCAAAAGACGCGATCGCACTTCCATACTTGCTAAGGGTAAATCAATGCGATCGTATGCTGAGGTAAACCCTGTTTGTTTCTGCAAATGGCGATAATATTCACCTAAATCCAAACCAGATTCTACAATCGCTTCTAGTACGTACAAGGCTGACAGTAGGGCATCACGTTCGGGAATATGGCTGCCATAGCCAATTCCCCCTGACTCCTCGCCACCCAGTAACACTTTTGCTACTAACATTCTGTCAGCGATATATTTATAACCAACCGCTGTCTCAAAGAGTGAGAGGTTATGTAGTGCTGCTACAAGGGGCATCAAGTCGGAACCACTAACAGTTTTGACTATTTCTCCAGTAAAACCGCGCCGCAGGGTTAAATGGTCGATTAATATCGGGATTAATACTTGGGAACTTAGGAAGTTGGCTTCTCCATCTACTGCTGCAATGCGATCGCAGTCTCCATCAAATACCAACCCCACCGTTAAACCTGATTTATCGGTTTCTCGGTGAGTCTTGATGACTTCAAATAGCTTTGAAAGGTATTTAGGCAAGGGTTCCGGCGCGCCGCCACCAAATAGGGGATCGCGATCGCTGTTGATTTCTTTGACTTGATTGCCTAGTAGTCTCGCCAATCCGCCAGCCGCAGCGCCATGCATGACATCGGCAAATAACGTCAATTTGCCAGATGCGATCGCTTCTCGAAGTTTGCCAATATCAACTTTACCTTCTAGCGCTTGGGTATAACTGGGCCAAGGATCGAATTTCTCTTGCTTGCCTGGGGTAGCTGCTAGTGGTACTCCCACCGACAACTGCGCTTCTATCTCTTTTGTGACTTCTGGCGGCACCGATCCACCAAAATAGCCCTTGACTTTTAAACCCAAATATGAACCAGGATTATGGCTAGCTGTAATTACCAGCGCCCCTAAAGCATTGAGTTCTTTTGCTGCCCAACTATAAGCTGGGGTTGGGGCATAGTTTTCGCTCAGTAGCACATCAAAGCCGACAGCGGTGACAGTATCGGCAACAGCACGAGCAAAGTCTTCGGCCATGAATCGGCGATCGTAACCGACAATAATTGTCCGGCTACCTACTATAGAAAAATATGTATCATATAATACTTTTGCGGCAACTGGCGCGACCAGGGCTAGACGTTCAAAGGTGAACTCGTCACCAATAACGCCCCGCCAGCCGTCTGTACCAAACTTGATTGAGTTAGCTACAACTGGCATCTAAGTATCCTAACTGTCTACTTGAGGATTCTAGCATTTATACAGTACATAAAGTAAAAAAAGAATATAGTATTAATATGTAGTAGTAATATTCGGTTGTTTCAACACAAAAGTGAGCGAATTTTTGGATGTAGAGGTGCAGTGTCTGATAGCATTTCACGAAAATCTGGAGACATATAGATTTTTCGTAGGGGTTTAGCACTACTCATTGATGTCAATTTAAGCCGAGAACTATATCGGACAGGCGTTTTGCAAATCCCTTAACCCCTTCTCCCAAGGGGGTTTCCCCCATGAGCGACTAACGAACCCCTTCGCGCAGCGTCTCCGTTAGGAGAAGGGTCAGGACTTTAGTTCTAATAATCCTTGCTTTGAGCGATGAATCGCTTACTACGAACTAGGATTTTACTTTATGTTTAATTATGCCTACCTACTTATCACCTTGAAATTGGCGATTTTCCAAGGTTGTATCATCAAGATTTGTTGCTGAGATGAAAATTCAGTACTGGTGGAACGCTCTAATAAATCTACTGGATTTCCGAGATTCAATCCTAAATCACTTTGCAAAGATAACTCGGCTGTTTCTCCGTGAGATTCATAACATCGCAGAATTAACTGCTGCGGGTCGTCTTCAGATGGCTTCAAGGCCATCAAGATTAAATTTTCAGCTGATAAATCTAGGAAACTTACTCCTTCAATAGTGCTGTTAGTGGTAGCGGAGGATTGAGCGAGTGGCCAATTGAATATCACTTGCAACGGTATATTCAGTTCATAACCACGCCGTACTGTATGGGCTGATTCCCAACTACCTGCATGAGGATACAAGGTATATTTGAACTCATGAAAACCTCGGTCAGCCTCTGAATCTGGCCAATTAGAACTGCGTAGCAGTGTTAGGCGGAGTTGATTTGGTTTGCTGTCATAACCGTATTTACAATCATTGAGCAAACTGACACCATAACGATTGGGAATTGTGGTATTTGTCTGTGTATCTTCTGCTGTTAAATCAGCCCAACGCAAAGCAGGAACTTCCCATTTTGCTTGTTCTGCGGGGGTTTGTGGTTTAGTTGGGCGGCGAATCGCGCCACAGGGAATTTCATAAGTAGCAAAGTCGGCTTCAATATTTAGAGGAAAAGCAGCTTTCACTAAGACATGATTTTCTTGCCAATTGACAGTTGTAGCAATGTTCAGCAGAGATGAACCAGCTTGCAGAATATAGTCTTGGCAAAATTCCGATTCACCCAACTGACGCAGCACGCGTACACGACTTTGCACCGGGCCTTGTTCTAACCACTGAATAGATTGAAGATTTGTTGAGGGTAAAGGATGTTGAGCATAATTGGGGTCTATATTCCAAGCATCCCAATATTGCCCACTGTCTTTAAAAGCTTGCAGTTGATTCCCCGCTCCACTTAAAACTTCTCGCTGATAAGTTTTGTCAAAAACACTTGATAAATCTCCGGTGTCAGGATCTATAACAACTCGCAAGAATTCATTTTCTAAAATCCAGTCTGGGAAAAGTGCGGGAGATGAGGGAGAGACGCGATTCATCTCGTCTGTAGTGGAGAGTGAAGGGGAAAGCCAAAATATGCGGTAGCCTACGGGTGGAATTTCGGTGGCGAGAAATAGTAGGGTTGATGGTTCAGATAATTGGGAGACAAGCTGGTTTCCAGAAGCATCGTAAATCTGCCATCCTTGGGTATTTGTTGGTGGTGTGGGTAAGGCTACAGAGATTACCTCAGAACGTTGCCAATTGAGAGAATTGAAAACAAAAATAGGTAGACTATCGGGTTTTGGTGGTTCTGATAGAGTAATGTGAGATGCGATCGCTAAAAGTGATTCCTGTAATATTTTCGTTCCCACTTGTTCCACTTGCTGCCATTGGGGCAAGGCATCTGTGTAAACTTGGGTAATTGCAGAACCAGGTAAAATATCGTGAAACTGTTGAAATAAAACTAATTTCCAAGCTGCTTCGATTTCTGCTTTCGGATATGTCACACCACAGCTTACAGTTGCCAAGGTAGCAAATAGTTCAGCTTGATATAATAAATTTTCACAACCACGATTCCAGCGTTTTTGATCGCCGTGGGTAGTGTAGCAACCGCGATGGAATTCTAAATATAGTTCGTCATTCCAAGTAGGGAATGAGGAGGTAGGGGAAGCAGGGGAAGCAGTGGGAGAATTCTGACTCCTGAATTCTGACTCCTGAATTCTGACTCCTGAATTCTGACTCCTGCCTTCTGCCTCCTGCCTTCTGCCTCCTTTACTGATTTGCTGTAAATACTTTTCAGCCGTCGTAAATTCTAAGTCTGGGAAGAAAGGTGACTTTTGCCAGCGTTGGGCGGTTTCTAACATATCACGCGTGGGGCCGCCGCCGTGGTCGCCGACACCTGGAAGCCAGAGGGATTCTGGTAAACTAGTTTGGGTTTGCCACTCAAGAGCATAAGTTGCCATTTTAACTGGGTCTATAGCTTCACCGATGGGTGCAGACATCAAACTAAAGACTTCGCTACCGTCAGGCGATCGCCACCAAAAAGCCCCATAATCAAATTTAGTAGTATCATTCCACCGCAACTTCTGCGTCACAAAATACTCAATTCCGGCATTAGCGAAAAACTGCGGTAAAGTCGCACAGAAACCAAAAGAATCTGGAACCCATTCTACAGTTGAAAACTTGCCAAATTTCTCCTGGATGTAGCGCTGACCATATAGTAGCTGACGGACTATTGATTCACCAGCAATTAAGTTGAGTTCCGGTTCCACCCACATTCCGCCGACAACTTCCCAACGTCCGGCGGCTACCTGTGCTTGAATTGCCCTAAACAAATCCGGGCGATGTTCTTCAATCCAAGCATAAAGTGCGGGAGTCGAATGACAGAAAATTAACTCAGGAAAATCTGCTTGTAACTTCAGAACCGACTCAAAAGTATTTTGCGCCGCATTCCAAGTTTCACTCACAGGCCATAACCATGCTAAATCTAAGTGAGCATGACCCAACAAGAAAATTTTAGATTTTTGATCCCCCCAACCCCCCTTCAAAAGCAGGGCTAAGATGTCGGATTGAATTAAATTTTGGCGTAGAGATAAAAACGACTTTACCAACCCTCCCTTCTCTTCCTCCGTGTCCTCTGCGCCTCTGCGGTTCGTAACCTCCCCCACCATCGCCGCCAAAACATCCAACCTCTCCGGCGCAAATTTTTCTAAATAAAGTTGCACCACAGCTAACTCATCAGCCACAAAACCCGGATCGGGATTATTATCAACATAAGACTCATAAACTAGGAGCGATCGCACTAAAGCACCATCACAATGTCCCGGACTCACTAACCGCAAAGCCACAGTGAATTCTTCCCCTGGCGTCACCCCCTGACTGAGAAGCACTCTCGGCGAACAATCAAATAAATCACCCTCCAGCACTAACTCGCCATTTACATAAATCTCAGCAGAATCCGCCCACCAAACCAACGCCAGCCGCAAAGATAACCCCGCCAAGGGATAACCGTGTAAATCTTGGGGAACCACCAATCTTTGCACTAGCCATAGCACTTTTTTCCCACCCGTCCAAGCAATATGTTCTTTAACATTCAACTGAGCAGGTTGCCAATGAGACAAATCAGCAGCTACAACATCAGTAATAACTAAGTCAGATTCCTGGTACAGCCACGTAGACTGAAGATTAACTTGACAAAAAGAGCGCAGTTGCTCAATTGCTTGTGAGATAAATTTGGTCTGGGATTGAGAGACAGTCGGGGTCATATATTCGCTAATATGAGGTGTTGGTCGTTTTTATTGTTTGGCGCGAGTCTCACAACTGAACAAGACTTGAACTAAAAAATTACTACTATGTCTTCTGGTTCCTCTGGTCGTTATCAAAGCAGACTATTTAACTTTGTCCACCAGCAATCTCGGCGGGTGACACAACAGTGGGAACACACCTTCCGGCATTTGCAAGTTGCCACTAAGTGGGGTGTCGAGGTACTACTTTACCCAGTGTATCTACTGTTTCAGTCATCTGAATCATCTGGGAAAACGCTACATACTAAAGAACCACAAACTAGATTAAAGTTACAACCAAATGATACCGATTTCCAGCCTGAAACTCTACCCAACGCTGATAGTCCCATTCAAAATGTACTAGAGGCAGTCAATTATCTGTCATCAGATGAACCCGCCTCCACTCCTACGAAAGCATCTGAATATTTTAATCCCTTGGCTTTATTGGGACTTTTTCGGCTGAAATTGGTTGAAAAGAACTCTAATCTTACTCAATCATCAAATATTACGGCTAATCAAGCTGTCAGTCTCAACCCTTCACAATTAGACAATGCCCTTCAACAGCGTCTGCCAATAGTGCGAGGAATTGCCACAAATTTGATGAATCGAAATTTAGTACTTGTTACTGCCGACAATGAAATTCTGGATATCTTAACACCCGAACAACAGGCAAAATTAGAAGACCGAATTATTAACGAAGTTGCTAATTACTGGCAGTCCTGGCGTTTAATTATAGCTAACAAAGAAACGCAGCTACTACCACAAATTGACCGATTATTAGCAAAACTCACTGACGTAAATCCAGCTAAAATTCCAGTTTTAGCCGAGGGTATACCAAAATATTTACTTAATACAGATAGATTATTAGCATTTCTAGATATAGCCATTGCTAAGTTGGAATCGAATGCTTTAGTCCCAGTGCAAGAACGTAGCCAGGAAGTTATCCAAGTTGCCCAAACTCAGTTAAACATATTTCTTTATGGCAAAGAGCAATTAGCTACAAAGGGAGAAATTGCGCCTAACGCGGATGGTTTAGAAACTCATTCACAGAATTTTCAGGCTTTGATTGAGGCGGCGCTTAATTACTTTTTTGGTGTTGGTAATAGAAAAACACTTGAGACAACAATTAGTAATGAAAAATTGCCAGGTAAACTCTTCTCGTCACGCCTTAGAAAAGCCTTATCCCAAAGCCCTCTGGGAGAGAACCAGGATTTCACAAACGATCCTTGGCTAACGTGGAATGATTTATTTGGTGACAGCGAAACCGTTGCTGACAAGCCAGTTCCAGTTACACCTTCTGGGAGGATAAATACTGCTTTAGCCCCAAGTTTATCAATAGGGCATTTTCCACAAAAGAATTTGAGTGTAAAACAACCTAAAGTCGGATCTGGTTTGGTACAAAGAAAAGAACCAAGTCGTAATCTTACCTCAAGTCGAAAAACATCTGGAAAAGTCGCCTCTGTAAAACAAAGTCGAGGTAGCATTTCCCAAACTAAAAGCGAGAGTCGTAAAGGGGAAATTTTGCAACAGCAATTTCACCAAAGCAGTCAAGTTGAGGCGCAGCCAGACTGGATAGAAACGAAAGCAACTTTAACTGGCTATGAGAAGCACCCCTTAGAGCAACTTCTGGAATGGCTTGATTATGTTATGGTCTGGCTAGAAGAGAGATTTGTAAGAATTTTTCAGTCGTTGCGGCAGCTGTGGCAGGGGAAATAATACTAATTCGTAATTCGTAATTCGTAATTCGTAATTAACACTTATCAGATTTCATCGGGGCTTACAATTTTTCAGTTTAAGGATAATTTTGATTATCTATAATGTTATTGGTGATTGTCTAAGTGAAAATTATTGTTTACTGTAAATACTTCAATTTTAAAAATCCATTAGATAAACCGAAAATTGAGACGTTTGTGGTAAATCTGCCTCAAATCCCGAAGATAGGTGAAACAATTGTAGTCGAAAGAATTTCACCCCAAAAGCAATTTGTGATTATCTTTGAATACATTGTGACAGCAGTGCAATTTAATGCATCTAGGGAATCGGTTGATGCAGCAGATGCCCAGGTAAACGCATTTTTAAACCACTGTTGGGAGGGAACATCAAATTTCAAAGTTACAAACTTTTTAGAACAGTAATCTCTCACCGCAATATATGATTGAGTAAATAACGTAACAGCTTTAATCCTGTTGGTTCAGGGTACTTGGTTGGCAACAAAGCCAGCATGGCATTTTGCAATTTTTCTAAAGCGATGTCTGTAAGGTTGGGTGGGAAGTTCAGCGCTGGCTTATTATTGTGTTTTTATACTTGTACACCCGACCGTATTTCATCGTAGTCTTATTCAACAACAGTAGAAGATTGCTGTAAAGTATAAAAAACATAGTAAACTTTAACTGCAACAGATAAAAAATAGATAATCCAATCTTTATTATGTCTAAAAATATTTCAAATAAATGTCCTATTTGTAGTCATGAAGGCATCCATATTCGTTCATTCTCTCAAAAAAATATTATGAGCGAATTAGAAGATTATTTTGCGGAAAAGCCACCAGACAAAATTGAAATAATAGACTATGAGATTCAGCAATGTAAAAATTGCTCACTTGAATATGCTTTTCCTCTAGAAGCAGGCAGCCAGTCATTTTACCAATGGGTTACTACTAGAGCAGGTTATTATCCAGAAACTAGATGGGAGTGGTTTGCCGTAATTGAGCAAATAAATAAGCGAGAAAGACAAAATTCAATTTCTGTCTTAGATGTGGGCTGCGGAGGAGGTAATTTTTTAGAAATTGCCAAAAAACTTTCCAATACTCGTATAGTTGGTTTGGACACAACTCCAGACTCGATTGAGCAATGTCAGGCAAGAGGATTTGAAGTTTACTGTGAAACAATTGAGAGTTTTTACAATAAATTTCCTAGCGAAAGCTTTAACTATGTATTGTCTTTTCATTGCTTAGAACATATTAGCCAACCAAAGCAATTTATTGCATCAATGCTTTCTGTTCTCAAACCGATGGGTAGTATATTCATCAGCACTCCTTATTCACCTATGTCGGTTGAATCAGACTGGTTTGATATATTAAATCACCCACCACACCATCTGCTACGTTTGAGTAAAAAATCTTATGAAGAACTAGCACGTCAACTAGGCTGTGAGATAAAATTTTACATGCCACCTGCAAATTCTGTTATGGCAAGAACTATAAACAATTTTAGTCTATCTAAATTTGGAAAAAATCAAACAGTATCTAAGTTGAGATTACTCCAAGAGCTAATAAAAGATCCTACTTTATTTTTGAAAATATTCTTTGAACAATTAAGGCGCCATCGAGTTAATGGAAGTATCGCAGCAGATATTGTATTAGTAGAATTAAAACTATCCTCAAAAATAGTATAGAAATTATTTAAATGTAGATAAAAAATTAACCCTATGATTGACCATAGCGATCGCATACTCTCTCATAAACAAGGTAGATTCCCAGGTGTGGGAGGACTTGAACTGTATTATCAAAGCTGGCATCCAGAGGGTAAAGTCCGGGCGATATTAGCCATTGTACATGGACTCGGAGGACACAGCGATCGCTACAGTAATATAATTGAGCAGTTGATACCCAAGCAATATGCTGTCTACGCCTTAGACTTGCGCGGTCATGGACGCTCACCGGGTCAGCAAGGCTATATCAACGCTTGGAGTGAGTTTCGTGAAGACTTGGGAGCTTTTTTACAGTTAATTCAGACTCAGAATCCTGGATGTCCAGTTTTTCTCTTGGGACACAGTTTAGGCGCGGTGATTGTCTTAGATTACATTCTGCGATATCCCCAACAAGCATCATTATTGCAGGGAGCGATCGCTCTTGCGCCAACCTTGGGGAAAGTTGGGGTTTCACCGATTCGGGTACTTTTAGGAAAAATGCTCTCACGGGTGTGGCCGCGTTTCACCCTAAATACAGGCATTGACATCAGTGCTGGTTCACGAGATCCGCAGGTTTTAGCTGCGATCGCTCAGGATACACTGCGACATACCCTTGGTACTGCCCGTCTGGCTACAGAATTCTTTGCAACAGTTGATTGGATTAATGCTCACGCAGGTGATTGGCAATTACCATTATTGATTCTCCACGGTGGCGCAGACCGAGTAGCTTTGCCTGTGGGAAGCGATATCTTTTATCAACTGGTAAACTATACAGATAAGCTGAGAATTGAGTATCCAGAAGCCTATCACGAAATTCAGCGTGACCTCAATTATCGAGAGGTAATGGCTGATTTGGAAGATTGGTTAGAGCGACACCTAGCATCTGAGGTGGTGCAGTTAGGACGGGGAAGCGCTGAATTAGAGTTTCCTAGTTCTTAGATTTCAGTACATGAGATTTTAAGAAAAAGGCGATCGCATATTAAAATGCAGAGTCAGTTATTTACATTATCTGAAAAATACGTTGCTGAAGATTGAGAGTTTTTTCCAACCAAAATAGGTTCTCCCTTTACTCCTCCACGGGTAAGAGTACAAATCTTATAAAGGTTTTCACACTCAAAGATTGCCAGAACTAGCTCTTTCCCTGTTTGGTAAAAGGATGGTAAAGGTTTCCCTACCTCGCATTCCATATCAATTTCGCGATCGCGCCACTCTAACTTCCAAATACGCTTTTCGGTTATTGGTGCTTTAAGAGACTGAGCAAGAGCGCTATATACCTGCTCTGCTTTGATATCATCCTTGGCTGCTGGGACAAAAAACTTCATAGGCTGAGGTTACAAATAACGTAAGTTTCATTAGCATCAGCGTAACGCAGTTACCAAGGCAATCTGCTCCCATCCCATGAGAAAAACTGTCCACTATCGCCTTCTTGAAGCTGTTCGATGACAGCCAATAATTGGGTAACAGTACGTTCCACTGAAAATAATTTTTCCGCAGGGACATTTCCCTGGAAAGGACGAGAAAGGCGGGTATCAGTTGTACCAGGATGCAATGTTACTACTAATGCTTTCGGACAACTTCTTTTATACTCAATTGCCGCAGTTCGCATCAACATATTGAGTGCTGCTTTAGAAGCCCGATAGCCGTACCATCCACCAAGTTGGTTATCGCCAATACTGCCCAATTTAGCAGAAATAGTGGCAAACACACTGCGATCGCCATGACGAAACAAAGGCAATAAATGTTTAGCCAGTAAGACAGCACCAATACTATTTATCTGAAAGTAGCGCAGCAAATTTTCTGAATTGATCTGTCTTAAGCTTTTTTCAGGTTGCAAAGTATCTTCATGTAACAGTCCTACACAGTTGACTACCAAATACAGTTTATCAATTTGAGTATGTATTTTTTGAACAGCTTCAATAATCTGTAACTCGTCAGTAATATCCATCTCTAAATAAATTAATCGTTCAGGATATTCGTCTGCAAGAGCTATTAACTCTAAGGCCGATTTTGGTTGACGAGAAGTTGCATAAATTTTAGCTATTCTGTCATCTTGTAGCAATTTTTTCACAAAACCCAAACCAATACCTTGGCTGGCTCCCACAATCAAAGCATTGACAGGATTAATTTCATCGATAAAAGACATTAGAGCAAAGCGCCACCACAACTAGAACCACACCCAGCAGTACAACCATAGCAATAAGCAGCAGTTTGTACCTCACTAATCAAGTCTAAATTGCCAGCTTCTAACAATTTGCCAACTGTCAAAGTTTCACCATTGCGAGTTTTTGCAGGCAAATTCATCATTTGGTTAAAGTCACAATCATATACATTGCCCAGATAGTCAATTGAAAGTTCATCGCGACACATTAAATGTTCAACTGTGCTGGGATTAAAATGCGACTCTAAAAACTGCAAATAGCTAGCGTATAGTTTTCTCCGTTCTAAATGCATTTTGGTTCTACCAACTGGTAAGTTGGTAAAGGTGAAGAGGTTGTTAAACACAATATTAAAATGTTCTTGTAAGAACATTTTGTAATCTCGTTCTAGGTTACTCTGTTCGGGAGCTAAAGAAAATTTTTCATCGGTGGGCAACTGAGGATTAAAAACCAAGTCCAAAATTAAGTTTTGGTCTTTACCATAGCCGAGTTGATTAAGCCACTGCAAAGCTTTGACTGAACTATCAAAAACACCAGTACCGCGCATTGTATCAACATTATCTGCTAGGTAACAGGGCAGAGAAGCCACAACTCTTACTTGGTGTTTAGCAAAGTATTCTGGTAAATCATCAAATCCATCTTCAAAATAAATAGTCAAATTAGACCGGGCAATGACTTGTTTACCAGTTGCTTTTGCTGCTTCTACCAGTGGCTTAAATCCATAATTCATTTCGGGTGCGCCACCAGTCAAATCCACAATTTTAATTTCGGGAAATTTATGGATTATTGAAATCAATTGTTCGCAAATTTCAGGAGAAAGTTCTTCTGTACGTTTTGGCCCGGCTTCGACATGACAGTGTGTACAAGTAAGATTACAACGCTTACCTAGATTAATTTGTAAAACAGTGATTCCTTTTTTTGTCAAAGGTGAACTGAGTTTATTTTTAAAGGCTGTAACTGCTGTATCTAGTAAAATTTTTGGTTGAGTTTGCATTAGTTACTACTCCTAAAAAATTGCACAACAATATTCAATTTTTCTAACCTTGCAATAATCTGTAGGTTATTGCACTAATAATTGCAGCAGTTGGTAAAGTTAAAATCCACGATAGTAGAATCTGATAAAAAACACGCGTATTAGATTTAGATTTTTTGCTAATTAATCCTACACCAAAAATAGAACCTACTGAAGTGTAAGTGGTAGAAACTGGAAGCCCAAACCGAGTAGCTGCAATCACCAGAACCCCAGTTACTATATTTGCTGATAGTCCTTGAGTATGATTCATTGAGGTAATCTTTTCACTCATGGTTATTGCAACTTTTTGAGAGTTAAGTAAACCGCCAAGTGCCATTGCGATCGCTATCACGATCGCTCCTCCCTGAATCGAGAAATATTCAATAATTAGGATGAGTGAAACAATCTTAGGAGTATCATTTAATCCTCTAGCAAAACTGATAATTCCAGCACTGACAAAATGGCAACTATCAATCATTTTTTGGTTGACTGGTAGATGCCATTTTGAATTAATATAGCCAGATAAGCTGTAAATTCCTGCTCCCAAGGAAATAGCAATGAGTGGACTGAGTAATAAAGGCAAAATAAAGGAAGTTCCTAAAGCGGCAAAATTAACTTGTAGTCCGATCGCAACTAATCCAGCGCCAACTAGCGCACCTGTTAAACTGTGAGTTGTGGAAATGGGAAACCCCATGAGAGTGGCAATGAGTACAGTCAATCCAGTAGCGATCGCTACTGCAAGATGAAACTCTGGAGAATTAGCGATCGCATCAGGTAATAGTCCTTTTCCAGAGAAGTTTTTAATTAATGCTCCTGCTAAAAAAGTAGCAGTTATTGCACCAGCAAAAGTTGTAAAAGTTGCCCACAAAATTGCTGTTTGATAACTGCTAGTTCGGCTACCAAACAGCGTCGCTACACCTTTAAAATTATCATTTGCTCCATTTGAATATGCTAAAAAAAGCGTAGCTAAAAACAGACTAATTAACAACATTTTGGAGTTTATAAAGAAGAAAGAAGTCAGAATCTAGAATTCAGAATGTAATTCGTGAAATATGCAAATTGTGCATTCATTACCCAGCGATGCACTGAGCTTGTCGTACCCCTCCGGGGAAACAAGCTACGCAAAGCGTCTGTCTGCGACACGCTGCGCGAACGTAGAGAAGTGTCGCACAGAACCATTCTGTTAGCGGATAGCTAAGGTTTAGCCCATTCTGACTCCTGACACCTGAATTCCTTCTGAATAAATTAACAGCAGCCACCACCGCTATAATGCCAGGTTGAATTGGTAACAATTATTTCTGCTGGCTTACTAGCAGCAAGTTTAGCAGCCGTTTTATCACACACCGCAGCCGGAATACCTAGCTGAAGTAGATGGCCTGCCAAATCGTCAAAGAAGGGTTCAGTACCAGCATAAATTGCTGTTTTTCCAGTAAAAATGCAAGCACCATCTTCTGGAATTACAACCTTAAATGAAACAGAATCCAGACTTTCTAAAAGTAGGTTTTCTTCTAAATTATAAGTATGGGCATCTAGTAAGCGATAGGGACGACGGGCACGAATTTCAACTTGACCAAAACCAGCATTTATAATTCTTTCAGTATACTCTTGATATGTGAGTGCGCCTGATAAACACATGGCTCTCAGTCGTTCATCTTGTTGAAGATGTGCTGGAATAGGACGAGTAGCAATTGGATCGCTCATCTGCAAGCGTCCACCTGGCTTTAATACCCGATATGCTTCTTTTAAAGCACGAGTTAAATCTTCTGGTTCAAAGATGTTGAAAAGGCAATTTTGTGCCACGATATCAACGCTAGCATCAGCAACAGGTAAATTAAAAGCATCACCTTCGCGGATTTCGACAAAGCTGGTGTTAAACCAGGGGTTTTCTTGAGCAGCAATTTCCAAATTACGTGCAGCTGCTTCCCGCATAGCGCCAACCGGTTCAACGGCAATTACAGCACTTGCATAACGTGAAAAATAAGCGAATTGCAACGCTTCTAAGCCGCCACCAACGCCGACGTACAGCACAGTAGGTTGGTTTCCTAGTTCGGTGGGGTGAACAGTGGTGCCACAACCATAATTCATTTCCTGCATTGGCAAAGGAATTTTCAATCCTGGTAGTTGCAGGGGCGTACTTTGTACACAACAAAGTCCAACTTGCGGGGTTTGGGCAACTTCGCGGTAGAACTGCGCTGCTGTTTCTAGATAGGTCATGCCACTTTGAGTTTTGGATTTTGGATGATTACAGCTTTGTGCATCCTAATATAATTAACCCTGAGTTGGATGAATTTTTGCTGAGATTGCCAAAAACTTCAAATCCTAGCCATTCTCATTAGACATCTGGTGAAATTAAATATGTGTTACCCAGAAACCTTGTAGAGACGTAGCAGTGCTACGTCTCTACTCTACTTTTTTACCAGATGTGTATTATGAGATTTGCATATTTCCTGATGGTACTGATAACTATTCTCATAACGATAATTGCTGATATAGAGCTTTGTTATTGCTCATTGTCATGAGTCGCGATCGGGTAATTGTGAATAGGGTCGATTTGAGAAGTGAATAAACTTATGCCACTCCTACCAATTAAGAATCAGAGGGAAGGCAAATATGCCATTACCTTCAGTTCAAGTAAAACCACCAATAATTTCTCAAAGGAGAACTCAAATGTTGAACAAGAAAAATACGAATGGTTTGCTTCTGGAAGATTTAGAAGAAGTAGTAGCCCCCCCAAACTCTGGTGATGGAACTCTTTGGTTCCCAGCTATTATTCTCTTAATCTTAGTTGGCGGTGCTGAGTAACAGTTTTTAGGTGAACACTACTGACTCTCAGTAGTTAATTTTGAAGCCCAGCCAGTTTCACGAAAACCAATTCCTCATGAAAGTGGCTGGGTTCCCTGAGATTGATGCCTAGTAGTGTATGTAGTCACAGGTTAAGTTTAACTACATAAAGCCAGGTTGATGTCTGAGAGATTGGCTGTGCGTAGAGTTTTTTCGAGTTTGTCACTAAGGAGTCTTATGAATTCACGCAGAAATTCTTCCCCTGTATCTATAACGTCCGGTGAACGTCTCAAAGCTGTTCCAAAGCTAGCAACTTTTGTTGAGCAGATCGAAAGGTTCACATCGGTTGACGATCCTGAAGCGTTTTGGCAATGTGAGCCTTACTTCAGAGAACTCCTGCAATCAAATTTTCTTAAGGATGTCTTAAACTACGAAATGGCGAGGTTCGTCGATGACGAAACCTATTCGCCCGATGGGACTTCTGAAGTGGAAATGTTAATTTTGCGCTCAGAAAACTTTTCTTTAGTAATGAAGTTACTAGACCCTAGCGCAATCTTGACTAATTATATTTACAGTATTAGTCAGCATTACATGGTTGGCATCGTTGACTTCAGTGGAAGTGGCGTAGCTACTTTAGATACTTTTGAGCAACCAAATCCCGATCCAATTGAGATATTTGATCGAAAAAAACGTGTTGTGGACAAAGGAAGTCGCATACTTGAATCAGGAGATGTTGGCTTGTTTCGTGCTCCAGTGGATATATTTCGCGTTCGACCACCTGAGAAGCCATTAATATTGGTTGTCTTTACATCAAAGACTGTAGCGCCTCTACTTTGGGAGTACGATAGTTCCACACTTTTTCCGACGAGAGCTATATCTGCAGATTTTTTGTCGTCACGTTTGGAATACACAGCGTGGATGCTTTCTGAACTTGGTGATGATACATCAATACCTGCATTGAAAACCCTTCTAGAACACGAAGACCATTATGTGCGATGGGCAGCTATTCGGAGTGTCGCACGGCTGGACTTCACACAAGGGGTGAATTTGCTCCATACTGCTTTAGAAGATCCTCATCCTCATATCAGAAATGCTGCACGGCGATCGCTAGATAAGCTTCCAGCTTAAAACAGGCTTGTTCAGAATAATGTGTCGGCGCACAAGATATAAAAACGAACTACAATCTCATGGAGTTTACCTGTGGCTATAACTATCGATATCAACACTGACAAGTCTATCAACTTGGAAGAATATATTGAGTACATATCATCAACTGTGGATCTTAAGGACTTAGATAGCATCATAGAATCGGCTGAACATTTGAAGGCGCTAGCAAATAATCGACACTTTCTCATCAAAAGATTCAACCGCGAACTGTTGGAATGGAATAATTTCCAGACGACCAACTCCTACTCATCACAGACGTTGATGTTAGGTAATGGAAAGGGTTTTTTTGTGCGGGCTAATATGTGGATGCCACCATCTAAAGTACCTGAAGATAGAGAGTGGCAAAATAAAGTATTTTCTTATTTATTTCCCCATGACCATAACTTTTCGTTCTTGACTGTAGGTTATTTAGGTTCGGGATATGGAACAACGATATATGAATACGATTCCGAAAAAATTATTGGTGTTCCTGGCGAAAAGGTCAATCTTCGTTTTCTAGAACATACTTTTCTACCTGAAGGCAAGATAATGCTTTATCGTGCTTCTCGCGATGTTCATTCTCAAGAGCACCCGCAGGAATTTTCAATTTCATTAAATTTGATGATTGTATCACCTGAGATAAACATAAATAATCAGTATTCGTTCGATTTAAACGCGGGAACAATTACTGATTATGTCAAAAATCCTGGTACAGGCCGCGTGATGCTCTGTCACCTTGCTCGGTACATTGGTGACAGCACAACTGTCAATACCCTTGAGTCCTTAGCGATGCGGCATAGTTCTCCGCGATTGCGTGCCACTGCGTATGATTCCTTAGCGGTTTTGGAGAAGAATTCTGCCCTAGAAATTTGGCAGCAAGCATTGCAGGATAAGCATTTTTACGTCCAACATGTGGCGCAGACTGCACTCAAAGACTTGGACAGATAGTTGAGCGCTAAAAATTGTGAGTCTTAGGTATATGGCAAATGTTAAGAGTAGGTAATTTGACTACCTAATTAGCATTGTTAGATCAGGAGTTACGCGTTGCAAAACAGATTCTAAGACTCTATCTGAACTAATTTCATCCTCGGTGGGGTTGTTTCCACCATAATTGACTCTCTTGGAATGATGGACGAAAACAGATGAGTACTTCTTCTCCGATTGAAAATATTTCTGATACTGCCCGTTTAGTAGCTACTTATCGCGCGATGGAAAGCGATCGTCCAGACGCTCTTTTCCAAGACCCCTTTGCTCAGATTTTGGCTGGAAAGCGCGGTGAAGAGATAGTGCGGACAATAGGACGCCAAAAATCTAAAGCGTTGGCAATCGCGGTTCGCACCTATGTCATTGACGAGATGATCTTACATCTGATTAAAAAAGAAGGTGTTGATACTGTGCTTAACCTGGCTGCTGGACTTGACACTCGCCCATACCGACTGTCCTTACCTTCATCGCTTCGCTGGATTGAAGTTGATTTCCCAGCGCTCCTTTCTTACAAAGAACAGAAACTTGCCCACGAGCGCCCGATGTGTTCTCTGGAATTAGTTAAGTTGGATCTCACGGATATTGCTTCTAGGAACGCTCTATTGTCTAGGGTTAGCACTGAGGCAAAACAGGTGCTTGTAATTACCGAAGGACTTCTTGCCTATCTAACATACACTCAAGTGGCTTCGTTGGCTGCTGGCTTGCAAGCACATTCCAACTTCCGTTGGTGGCTGTTTGAGCTAATGTCACCGTTGGCATTGAAAGGCGTTCATCAGACGAAATACAGCAAATATTTTGCAGATGGTAATGCCAAAATGCAATTCGCCCCTAATGAAGGGATCGAATTTTTCCAGCGTTACAGTTGGAAGGTTGCTGAATTTCATTCTTTATGGGAAGAAGCACACCGCCTTAACCGCGAAACAAAGCTAGGTTGGCTGTTGCGTTTGCTGGGTTGCTTCTGGGTAAAAAAGTATCGGGAAATCTTTTACAAGATTGTCAGTATTGTCTTGCTTGAGCAAGCATGACATTTCTTCTAGGCTGTTTCTGAACAAAAATTAAGGTTACAGAAACCGGGTTGATTTTTGGATTGCAAACCAGTTTCTTGTTATGAGCTGTTCCATATTTAAATTGCATAAGCTGGGCGGGCAAGATGCCCACCCCACAAGAGTTATGTTTAATTTGATTATGCAAATTAGATGTTTTTTAGCTTAGAACCCAGAAAGAACCGATTTCTTGGGGTTATTCATAATAATTTACTAACAGCTTTTTAGATAATGGCGAGTTCATCACCACTCGCTTAAGTATATGAATGATAACTTTTATTTAGCAAACATTCGCCAGCCTCAAATTTCTCTGAAAAGGCGGCTGGTTGGGATTTCGGGTCTAGCGCTGGTCATACTGATTCTTATTTTCCGGTTTGTTTTCCCTGACGCGATTTTCTTTGCTCGCACAGGCGTATTCTGGGCAAGCTTTTTGGTGTTTGTTATCTGCTTTTCACGCATTATTTTCACCTTAGTTGATGTCTGCTACGCCCGTTTACCTTGGACTCGAATCATCATACCTGCGGTTATCTTCCTCGAACTAGGACTCCTTCTTTTCGGCAAAGCTTCACGAGAAATTACCGCCGGAGTGATAGCCGTCGTAGAGATTCTTTTAATTTTAGCTGGCATTTTTGTTGCCATGCGCCAACGCCACGATCGAAAAGCCGAAGAGCCAAGAGAAATTGCCATTATGAAGGTTTTGTTTCTCTTTTTGCCAATAGCGCTCGCAAAATGGACAGCATATGAAATTGTAATTATTGGTTCTGCTGTATATGCAATTTTACATAGGTTTAGTATCCCCGATAAAACGGGTTATGGTTACGTAAAAAACTCTAATTTTCGGTTTTTGAGCATTACTTTGCTGATTAGCTTAATTCCTGAACTTCTTTTGTTCCAGAGCTTAATCCGAATTAATTTTACAATCCTCGGAGTTCTACTTTTTCTAGCGCATCTATGGACAATTTTGTGGACACTTGGCATCTATGTAACAATGAAGCGCCGCCCCCACCAAATTACCTCCACAGAAATTCAAATCAATCGTGGCATACTTAGTCATACTCGATTTCCAACTACAGCAGTAGAAACAGTTCGCCCGTTAGTAGCTAATTTCATACCTTGCCGTACTCTCAACAAGGATGTTGCCTTTTTTACTGTTAAAGGGTCGCCAATCGTCGAAATCACTCTCAATAGACCTGTCGCAGTTTTTAGTCTCTTTGGCAAATCAGAGCATCAAGCCAAGCGTCTTTTTGTTTCAGCTAACAACCCCGGCGAATTTTGTCAGGCAATCTTATCGGAAATTGACCTTTGTTCGTAAAGCATCTCCAACTATGCAAATTTCCTTCAAAAAACTTTTTTACTACATTCACAAAGAAAAAGAAAATATTTCTCACTCAAAAGAGACGGGAAAATCCTTCTTGGGCAAGCTCAACCAACCTGCTCCTCGCTTCCTTGGGCTGATGGCATCTAGCATACTAGTCATTTCTGCTGCTAGTTACTCGATCGTAAATCGGGCGACGCCTAAATCAGATATTGCTCAACTCACCGTATCAGTACAATCAAAAAACCTTATTTTAAGTATTATCGCCAGTGGCAAGGTGGTACCGGCTCAAAGCGTCAATCTCAGCCCTAAAACATCTGGGCGACTGGTAGAGTTGCGCGTCGAGCAGGGAGAGCGGGTGGAACAAGGACAAATAGTTGCGCGTATGGATGATGCGGAGCTTCAAGCACAACTGTTTCAATCTCGTGCTAACCTAGCGCAATCCCAGGCACAGCTAACCCAAGCCCGTATTGGCAGCCGTCCCGAAGAAATTGCTCAAGCCAGAGCGCGTCTGGCACAAGCCCAAGCCAAACTGGCTTTAGCTCGTGCTGGGAGTCGTCCAGAGGAAATTGGACAGGCTAAAGCCAAGGTGGAAGAGGCTAAAGCCAAGGTGAAACTGACAAGCGAACGCCTGAAACGTTATCGTTATTTAGTCCAGCAGGGGGCAATTGCACAGGACAAGCTGGATGAATTATTATCTGACGCTCGCAGCGCCACAGCCACCCTCAAAGAAGCACAACAACGGTTGTTGCAGTCTCTAAAGGGCACTCGTTCGGAAGAAATTGACCAACAGCAAGCAGCTGTTATAGAAGTACAGCAAGCGTTGAAGCAGGCAAAGAACGGGTCTCGTCCAGAGGAAATTGCTCAACGGCAAGCGGCTGTTGCTGTTGCCCAAGGGCAGCTCAAGGCTGTTGAAGTCCAGCTGCAAGATACGATTATCCGCGCTCCTTTCTCTGGGATTGTGACGCAGAAATATGCGACAAAGGGGGCTTTTGTGACTCCGACAACTTCTGCTTCTAGTACTGCTTCTGCAACCTCGACTTCGATTGTAGCGATCGCACGAGGATTAGAGATTCTTGCTCAAGTTCCAGAGGTCGATATTGGACAAATTAAGCAGGGACAGATAGTAGATATTATGGCGGATGCCTATCCCGATAAAGTCTTTAAGGGTCGCGTTCACCTGATTTCGCCGGAAGCTGTGGTCGAGCAAAATGTCACGTCCTTTCAGGTGCGGGTTGCTATTGATACTGGTCAAATAGAATTGCGCTCTGGTATGAATGTAGACCTGAAGATTGTCAGCGAAAGCGTGAAAAATGCTCTGGTAGTACCTACTGTAGCGATTGTTACTCAACAAGGAAAAACCGGAGTGCTGGTAGCAGATCAGAAAAATAAACCCCAGTTTCGCCCTGTGACAACTGGACCGACTCTCGAAGACCAAACTCAGGTTTTGCAAGGATTACAAGGGGGTGAAAAGGTGTTCATTGATCTGCCTAAAGGGCAAACCACGGATTTGGGTAAGAGTGAATAACGCAGGCACACGGGGACACGGGAACGTGGTAAAAATTTATCTCCAAGTCTCCTCTGAACCTAGTCAATCTAAACCCGATACACAAGCGTGCCATTCATTAGAACTGCTACATTTCTACTTATTAAAATTTAAAACTGTTTATGAATATTGCAGAAATTATTAAAATAGCGGTCTCTACGCTGTTGGCAAACAAACTCCGCAGCAACCTGACGATGTTGGGAATGATTATCGGCAATGCTTCGGTGATTGCAATGATTGGTGTGGGACAAGGAACGCAAAAGTCTGCCACCAAGGAGTTTGAGTCCTTAGGGCCAAATATGTTGTTTGTGATTCCCGGCTCTAGCCAAACTCGCAACACTAATTTCGATAATCCGAGAACGCTGGTGTTGGAAGATGCCAAGGCGATCGCTGCTCAAGTGCCTTCGGTCAAAAAAGTCGCTCCCCAGATTAACTCCAGAAAATTGCTTACTTACCGCAATAAAAACTCTAAAAATCAGGTTATAGGTACAACGCCAGCATTCTTGTCGGTGAAAAGCGTTAATGTCGCCAAAGGGCGATTCATCACCGACATAGACCTGAAGCGGAATAACCAGGTAGTGGTACTGGGAGCAAAACTAGTAAAAAAAATATTCAATAATCAAGACCCCATCGGTAAGCAGGTGCGAATTGAAAATGTCAGCTTTCAGGTAGTTGGCGTCATGGCATCTAAAGGTTCCCTTTTGGAACCAAACCAAAACGAAACTTTTTATATGCCCCTGACTACCATGTCTAACCGCCTCATTGGGCGAACTTCTCCTTACGGCGTTGAGGTAAGCTTAATTGCTGTCTCTGCCAAAAATGAAGACAGCATTCGGGCAGCTCAGTTTCAAATCGGCAACCTACTGCGGTTGCGGCACAAAATCACTGGCGAGGATGACTTTAGCATCCAAGCTCAGAAAGATATCTTGCAGACTGTCAACACAATTGCCGGGTCACTGACTATTATGTTAGTTGCGATCGCTGGTATCTCACTGCTAGTGGGAGGCATTGGCATTATGAACACTATGCTAGTCTCTGTAACTGAACGTACCCAAGAAATCGGACTGCGTAAGGCAATCGGTGCTACTCAGCAAGACATTTTGTTTCAGTTTACAGTCGAGGCGGTGCTGCTGTCGGTAGCTGGTAGTTTACTAGGAACTGCCTTGGGCGTCAGTAGCATTTTATTGGTTGGAAGACTGACACCATTAGCGACTTTTGTTTCACCAGTAGCGATCGTTTTGGCGGTCAGTGTTTCAGGTGGTATCGGTTTATTCTTTGGCGTGACTCCAGCCCGCCGTGCTGCCCAACTCGATCCAATTGTTGCTCTTAGAAGTGCTTAAACGTGACTCAGCAAATAAACTCAATAGACCTGACTTTTCCCGTTAAGTCTCGAAAAGCTTGCTGGCAAAGGATTTAAGAAATAG